>JAYVXM010000221.1:0-6542 GCA_043785205.1 Bdellovibrionales bacterium | reverse complement strand
TTTCGCCCCCGAAAATTCGGGGCGAAACCCTCGTTCGAAACGCGAACGTCTCGTTATTTCACTTTTCCGTCGCCCGCCACGTATTCGGCGACCTTCTTCGCGCCGTCTTCCATATGGGTGTCGAGGAAGCTCGTCGTCTTGCTGCTGCCGCCGGACGTCGCGATGATCTGGAACTTCGACAGGGTCTTCGCCGCCGCGCGATCTTCGATCTTGAAGTTCGTGTAGAGGTTCGCCGATCCGGCGCCCATGCCGACGAAGTAACGAGCGGCACCGGAGCCGTGCTCGATCTTCGTCACGTCGCCGGAGATCACGATCCCTTCCTTGACCGGAGCGGTGACGTATTTCGCGTTATAGCCCTTCGCGCGGAGCGCTTCGGCGATCTTTTGGTTGTAGAGATCGTGAATTGTGTCTTTTTCTTCGGTCGTGCGTTTGATATCGCCGGCCTTGTCGCCGGAGAAAGACGCGTTCGTCGCGTCGACGGACTCGACGAAAATCGGGGTCGATTTGTCGAACGCGGCGCGGTCGAGCGGTTGGTCGATCTGACCCATTTTTCCGTGTGCACAGCCACCCAAAACCAAAACCATCGGTAACCAAACGAGACGTTTCATGCGATTCCTCTTTGCGGGTTGAAGCCTAAAAACCAAGGATGAATACAGCGTAAAGGGCACTTTTCCTCAAGGTTAAAGAAAAGGGAATCGCGAAATGGATTGGAATCGCTACCCCGCGCGACGCGATGTTCCCAAGGATGAACGCGGCGATCACCATTCCGTCGGAAAGTAGTCCTTCAGGAAGTTTCCCCAGGAGTGCTTCCCGCTGAGAATTCCGGCGAAGAACGGGTCGCAAACGCGGGCCGCGCCGTCGACGATATCGAGCGGCGGTTGGAAATCGAACGCGTCTTGTTTGCGCGCCGAAATCTCGGCCGGATCCTCGTCGGTGACCCATCCCGTATCGACCGCGTTCATGTAGATCCCGTCCTTCGCGTAGTCGCGCGCGGACGTGAGAGTCATCATGTTCAACGCGGCCTTCGCCATGTTCGTATGCGGATGCTTGTCCGTCTTCGTATGGCGCGCGAACTTTCCTTCCATCGCCGACACGTTCACGATGTGCTTCGAGTCGGTGCGCTCGCGGAGCATGAGCGGTTTCAACTTGCTGCAGAGGATAAAGGGCGCGATCGAATTCACGAGCTGGACTTCGAGGAGTTCCGCCGTCGGCACGTCGGCGAGGGTCATCCGCCAGCTGTTCATCTTTCGGAGGTCGACCTGCTGGCGATCGGCGTCGAGCCGGCGCTCCGGGAAAAGTTCGGGCGCGGACGGCTCTTCCGTCCGATACGGGATCTGCGAAAGCGCGGCGGATTCGGTCACGCCGACCATCGGGTTCAATCTCCCCGCGTGCCATTCGGAAACCCACTGGCCGTCGTCACCCTTCACGGGTTCGGTGCCGGAGAGGATTCGCTTGAGTTCCTCGTGACCCGCGAGAATCGAGCGGACTTCCTCGGGAAGTTCGTCCACCGGGCGCGCTTCGATTTCCATCAGGTGGGCATAGAATCCGGGCGGGCGGCGCACGGTTTGGGCGGCGTTGTTGATGAGAATATCGAGTCGATCAAGGCGCTGGTTCATGAGCGCGCAAAACGCCTCGACGCTCGGCGAGTGCCGGAGATCGAGGCCGTGGACTTGGAGACGATCGCGCCAGGCCGGAAAATCTTCCTCGCGCGCGAAGCGGATCGCGGCGTCCTGCGGAAAGCGCGTCGTGACGACGACGCGCGCGCCCGCCCGGAGCATCATGAGCGCGGACTGGTAACCGATTTTGAGGCGTGCGCCGGTAATGATCGCGGTTTGGCCGGCGAGCGAGGCAGTTTGGAAGCGTTTTTCATAGTTCAATTTCGCGCAGGGCGCGCACATCGAATCGTAGAAGAAGTGGACCTGGGAAAACGTCGTCTTACAAACGTAGCACTCGCGCGGGCGCTGAAGTTCGCCCACGGTCAGCACGGCGCCCGTCGTTTCACCGGACTCGCCGCCCGCGCTGTCGTCAAGGGTCAAGAGCTTCGGCGGCGGAATGAAGAACGACTCGCGGCGCGCGGATCGGATCGAGGTCGCGGCGCGGACGATCCGATCCTTCGCTTCGAGTTCGCGTTTCTTCGTGCTTCGCATCGCCTTGATCCGGCGCCGCACCTGGACCCGGTCGGGATAAATCACGCGCCCGGCGGCCATGAAGAGGCGGATCCGTTCCTCGTCCCCGAGGGGCGTAAGGAGGAGCGAGTCGGCGGCCACGGCCTCGAGGATCTCGATGCAGCGAGCAAGCTCGGCCGGTTGGATGGGCTTAGGGTCCTCGGACATGGCGGGACCCTAGCACATCGATTCGGGCCGGCGAATACGTTTCTAATGCGCCGCTTCGCCGACGCCGGCGAAGCACCGCGGCATCCCTAAGCCCGCCCCTACAGCCTATTAAACGCGTCGACCTTCCCGTTAAACGACGCCACCGATGCACCGACGCGGGTCTGAACGTCCGCGAGGGACATGAAGAACTCGTGGTGCGGAAGATGGGGACCGACGACGATCGTCTTCTGGCCCCTCGCGATCCCGAGAAACGACTTCTCGAACGTCACGAGCTCGCCCTGGGAAGCGCGGATCTTCACGACGTCGCCCTTCATCCCCTCGATCAGCCCGAGCCGTTCTTCGCGCTTCGGCATGTTCGTTTTCTTCAGGGTTCCCTCGACTTCGCCGATCTTCCGCCCGACCTCTCCGCACTGGCGATCGATCTCGGTGATCGCGGTCCGAAGCTGGGTACTGAACGCCGGGACGTCCACGGGAAAGACGCGCGACTCGTTCGCAAGCTTCGAAAACTGATTCGACTTCTCGGTATAGCGGCCGAACGATTCGTTCAGCATCTTCGTCAGCTCGTCCGAGCGTTTCTCGAACTTCCCGATCTCCGTGTAGGCCGGGTCGTCCGACGTAACTCGGGGCTTCCCCCCGATCGCCTTCGCGAGCCGGAGAGCCTCCGCCCGCGCGGTCGCCCCATCGCGAACGCTCGCGTCCCGAAGTTTTCCCATCTCGACGAAATCCGCGGTCAAGCCGTCGTAGGGCGGTTTCGTCGGATCGGCGCCGGTCTTCTTCGCGCCTTCGAGAAAGATCCGCTTCGCGGCGTAGTCCGCCTCCAGCCGGGCGACGTTTCCGTCGATCGCGGCGTAGAGCTGATTGATCTGCCCTTCGATGTCGCCCGTCTTATAGTAACGCGTGATCGCGCAACCGGTGATCGAGAGCGCGACGACGAGTCCGAGGAGCTTCGTGAACCGCATTTAGAAGTGGTAACCGATCGTCGGCATGATCGCAAAATCGGTGAACATCACGCCGATCGGAAGTTCCGCGAACCAGTGCTGCGTTTCGCCGAAGGTCACGCCCGGACGGGCGAAGAGCGTGAAGTGGATATTCGTTTCGCTCTTCCGGGCGAAAACACTCGCCGCGACGACGTCGCCGGTCACATGGTCGATTCCGAGCCCGAACGCGAGGGCGAAATACGGTTTCAGAAAGCCGACGCTGCTGTCGAAGATGTATTTTCCCGACGCCATAATCGGAATGCTCCACGCCTTCGACTTCGCTTCGAGGCCGAAAAACGTCTCGGTCATCGCGGAGTAATAGAATCCCGTTTGCCAACCGACGGCGAACTGATTCCCTTCGATGATCACCGGCCATTCCATCTGGAACCCCGGGCCGAAGACGAAATTCCCGTCGACGGCGCCGATCGAGCCGGTCACGCTGCTCTCGGACTGACCGCTGTAGCTCGACGAGGCACGGGCGGCCTCTGGCGCTTTCGCGACGGTCTTCGGGGTCTCGACGACTTCGGTCGTCGTCGTCGATTTCTTCTTCTTATCGGATTTCGCGGTCTTCGTCGTTTCGTCGGCGAGAACGGAAGAAACGGAAAGGGCCAGCACCAGCGAGAACGCGAACGGACGGGTAAGTTTCATGGATTTTTTCTAGATCAAACCTCGCGGACTGCCAATCCAAATACGGTGGCCTAACCATGACGCGGACCTCCGCGTCGGCCCCGCGCGGCGAGCGGATTTCGCTTCGACCGCCGATTCGCCGACCCGATTTTTTTCTTTCCTCGCGGAAAACGGATCCGCTTCGAAAGCTCGGAGTCCCCGTTCCCCGCGCGAAGACGGGCTTCGCCCTTCTTGATCCACGACCGGTAGACGCTCACTTTCGTATAGACCACCTGGTGGGCGCAGTCGTCCGGCGCACGGGCGGGATAGCTTCGGTTCGTGACCCCGGCGAGGACCGTCTTTCCCCCCTCGCGAATGAACGCCGGGCCACCCGAGTCGCCGTGGCAGGATCCGTGACCGTGGGATTGGTCGAGGATCATCTCGGTTTTTCCGCGGCGCGGATTCGCGACGGCGACCTCGGTTTTCCGGAGGACCCCCGCCCCGGCGTGGGTGCGCGCGTCCGAAATTCCGAATCCCGCCAGAGTCGCCGGCGTCCCTTTCGCGATCGCCGCGTCCGAACTCGCGGGAGTGATGGGTGCGTACCCCACCGGTAATCCACCGTGAAATTTCACGAGCGCGATATCCCCCTGGTCCATTCCCTTTCCGGCATGGCCGCGCCATCGCGCGTTCACCACCGTTCCCGTCACCGCCCGCTTCGCCGTATCCGGCGAGTGCACGTCGCCGCCGAAAAGCATCACCGGTGCGGGGCCACCGGGCGTGATGCAATGGGCGGCGGTCACCGCGACGTTCTTCCCGATCACGCTCGCCGTGCAGAGCGCGCCGCTCTTCCCGTCGGCGCTCGGAGAAAAGAGGGCGGCGGTCGAACGGCGGATCGGATCCGACGCGCCGACCGGATCGCCGCCGATCACGTCGGCGCGGGCGAAGGCGCCCAGCCCCGCTAAAATGAAGGTCAGACCGAGAATGAACAGGGATCGAGCGAAAAGGCGTTGCATGGGGGTTCTCCTTGACCCGAAGCCCTTGCAAAACCGGGCCGTGATCTCCGCCCTATCCCTACGATTCCATGGGCAAAATCCGGACGCTTCGCCCGCCCGCCGGACTCCGCCCCCAGAAATAGGGCTGCACTCGGGCCGAAACTCCGCTATAATAGAGGACGAATCCGAGGAGCGCTGCGAGGCCCCTCCCCGAGAGAAGGTCCCAGGCTCGGATTCACGTTACCAACGGCGCTCATCGATCTCGCGTGCGAAGCACGAGCGGACGGTGAGCTTCCCTCACCTCCCCTCCGCCCGCCGCAAAACCCGGAGCTTGGAATCATGGTAACTTCCTCTAAAGACTACGTCGTCACCGACCTCGCGCTGGCCGACTGGGGCCGCCGCGAAATCAAAATCGCCGAAACCGAAATGCCCGGCCTCATGGCAATCCGCGAAGAGTTCGCGGCCAAAAAACCGCTCAAGGGCGCGCGGATCACCGGCTCGCTCCACATGACGATTCAAACCGCCGTCCTCATCGAGACGCTCGAAGCGCTCGGCGCCGAGATCCGTTGGGCCTCATGCAATATCTTCTCGACCCAGGATCACGCGGCCGCCGCGATCGCCGCGAAGGGCATTCCGGTCTTCGCGAAGAAGGGCGAGTCGCTGAAAGAATACTGGGACTACACCCACCGGATCTTCGAATGGCCGAACGGCGCCTTTACGAACATGATCCTCGACGACGGCGGCGACGCCACGCTCCTCCTTCACATCGGCGCCCGCGCGGAAAAAGACCTCGGCGTCGTCGGCAAGCCTTCGTCCGAAGAAGAGACGATCCTCTTCGCGTCGATCAAAGAGAAACTCAAGACCGATCCGACCTGGTACTCGACCCGACTCGCGAAAATCAAAGGCGTGACCGAAGAAACGACCACCGGCGTTCACCGCCTGATTCAGATGCACGCGCGCGGCGAACTCAAGTTCCCGGCGATCAACGTGAACGACTCCGTCACGAAATCGAAATTCGACAACCTCTACGGATGCCGCGAATCGCTCGTCGACGGAATCAAGCGCGCGACCGACGTGATGATCGCCGGTAAAGTCGCGGTCGTCTGCGGTTATGGCGACGTCGGCAAGGGATCGACCCAGGCGCTCCGCGCGCTTTCCGCCCAGGTTTGGGTGACGGAGATCGATCCGATCTGCGCGCTCCAAGCCGCGATGGAAGGCTACCGCGTCGTCACGATGGATTACGCGAAGGACAAGGCCGACATCTTCGTCACGACGACCGGGAACTACCACGTCATCACCCATGATCACATGAAGGCGATGAAGAATCAGGCGATCGTGTGCAACATCGGGCACTTCGACAACGAAATTGACGTCGCTTCGATCGAGAAATACCAGTGGGAAGAAATTAAGCCCCAAGTCGATCACGTGATCTTCCCCGACGGGAAGCGGATCATCCTCCTCGCGAAGGGGCGACTCGTGAACCTCGGTTGCGGAACGGGACACCCCTCGTACGTGATGTCGTCGTCGTTCGCAAATCAAACGATCGCCCAGATCGAGCTCTTCACCCAGCCGGACAAGTACCAGCTCGGCGTGCACGTCCTTCCGAAGCACCTCGACGAGAAGGTCGCCCGACT
>JAYVXM010000220.1:0-1938 GCA_043785205.1 Bdellovibrionales bacterium | reverse complement strand
AAATAATTCGGAACGGGCCATCCGGTTAGATTAGCCCGGTTAGGCGCCGGATTTAGGAGGGGAATGAGTTTGAGTGGAGAAGCATTATAAGTGGTGGGTGGGGACGGAATCGAACCGCCGACACATGCCTTTTCAGGGCATTGCTCTACCGACTGAGCTACCCACCCGAGAGAGCACTTGTCGTATGAAAATTCACGGGTATGGGCAAGCAAAAACCCTAACCGCGCCTTGACGCGGGGCAATCACTAGGTTTCCGCTCCGAAGAAAAACCTTACTTCACGGCCTTGCGACCGACGGTAATCGGGAGATCGACCGCCGCGCCTTTTCGCGCGACGTGCATCTGGATGCGCATCCCGGGTTTCAGTCCCTGGAGGACGAAGGTGTAGTCTTGAAGCGACTCGATTCTCGAACGCTTCGGCCGCGCAGCGGGGAATCCCGGGGCTTCGTCGAGCACGGTGATTCCGACGATGAGATCGCCCTCGCGCACGCCACCTTCGGCGGCCGGGCTCCCGTCGCGCGCGCCGGAAAGGAGTACGCCCTTCGCCGGTTCGCCCGCCGCTTCGGCGGTGCCGTTCATCTGGGCGTAATTCGGAATCGTGCCGAGGTAAGCGCCGAACCCTTTTCCGCCGTCGCGCGCGCGGCTCTGGACCGCCGCCATCGAGTTCGTCCCGGTCTTTTTCACGTAGGTAAGGACCGTGTCGTGGTTCGCGACCTCGATCGCGATTTGTCCGACGAGTTCTCCGATCTGAACGCCGCCGACCGGGTTGATTTTTTCGATCGTATCCGTCGAGCGGTGATAGTCGGAATGGGCGCCGGTGAAAAAATGGAGGACCGGCACGCGCGCGATGTAGAACGGCATGTGATCGCTCGGACCGTAGCCGTCGCCGCCGGCGTTGCAGTTCAAGCCGGTCGCATCACAATTCCGCTTCACGATCTTCTTCCACTCGGTCGCGGTGTCCGCGCCGAAGACGGTCAACGCATTTCCGGTCATTCGTCCGACCATGTCGAGGTTCAGCATTGCCTTCGGACGGATCTTTCGTTTGCGGAGGAGGTCGACGAATCGGGAGCTTCCGATCACGCCGGACTCTTCCGCGGTGAACGCGGCGAAGAGGTAGCATCCGGTCGCTTTTCCGTCCTTGAGCGCCTTCCGTACCGTTCGCGCGGCTTCGAGGATCGACGCGACTCCGGAGGCGTTATCGTCCGCGCCCGGATGGATGACCCGCGACGAATTTCCTTCGAGCGAACTTTCGCCACCGTATCCGAGGTGATCGAGGTGAGCCCCGATTACGACGGGATGTCCGGTCCGACAAGCGGCGTCGCTCCCCAGGATTCCGACGATGTTCGAAGCGGAAATCTTTTTGTTCTCGAGCGCGATCTTTCCGGAAAGGAGCACCGGCTTCGGCGACCCGAGCCAGTCGCGCGCGATCTTCCGATTTACAAAAATCACCGGAAGCCCTGCGTCCGCCGCGACCGTCGAATTCGAGCCGTTCAGCGAGAACATCAAGTCCTCGGCCTTTTTTTCGTCGACCGCTTCGGGCTCCCAGAACGCGACCGCCGAGGCGCCGCGCTCGCGGGCGAGAAACGCTTTGTAGCGAAGATCGCCGTACGTCGATTGCTGCGCGACCGTGAGATTCAGCCCCTTCGGAACCCGGCGTCGGATGAGGACGACCCGTCCCTTGACGTTCTTTCCCTCGTAATCGTCCACGCCGAGCTCGGGCGCGGCGATGCCGTAACCGACGTCGAGAACTTTTCCGTTCAGCGCGCCCTGACCGGAGAACGAGGCCGGCGCGTACTCATCGCGCGCCTTCATCACCCGCCAGTCGGCCTTCAGGCTCGTGCCCGCTTCGCTCATCTCCACGCCGCGAACGATCTCGATTTCGTGCTCGAAACCCTTAATCTCGTCGCCGAATCCCATCACGCCGCCGCCGGGCGGGTTCA
>JAYVXM010000219.1:0-6575 GCA_043785205.1 Bdellovibrionales bacterium | reverse complement strand
CGTCACATGTCCCTTAATGCGCGGATCCGTACGGACTTCTCGAATTCCCCCCGGCTTTTGCGTAAACTCAGGCGAAAGACCTATGCCGAAAGTCACCTTCCTTCCCATGAACCAAACGGTCGAAGCGAACGCCGGGGAAAGTATCCTCGAAGTCGCGATCAACCACGACATTCCCCTTCAGCACGCCTGCGGCGGGTTTTGCGCCTGCACGACTTGCCATGTGCTCGTCACCGCGGGCGAAGCGAACCTTTCGGAGTCGGAAGAAGACGAGGAAGAGCGCCTCGATCGCGCTTCCGGGGTCCGTTTGAATTCGCGGCTCGGGTGCCAAGCGAAGGTTCGCGGCGACGTGACCGTCGAAATTCAAAACGAAGGGTTCGGGCATTAAATGAAATCGATCGCGGGCCGGGTCATCGCGGCGACGCTGATCGCGCTTGCCGGACTCGAGGGCTGCACGAAGTCGAAGGACGACGGATATCCGGCCATTCAGGCGTCGCCGACGTCCGAGCCGCTCGAATCCCGTCCCGCCGTTCAGGCACCCACCACCCCGAAACAGTCGTTCACGTTTCGCCTGCCCGGCGATCCGGAGACGCTCGACTGGAACCGGGCCCATACTTCGGTCGAGACGTGGCTGCTCACGAATCTGATGGAAGGTCTCGTCACTCACGACGCGAAAATGAACATCGCGCCGGCGCTCGCCGAGAGCTGGACGAAGAGTCCTGACGGAAAAACGTACGTTTTCAAACTCCGAAAGGACGTGAAATGGACCGACGGCGTTCCGTTGAAGGCCGGGGACTTCGTCTATAGCTGGCGGCGCCTTCTCTCACCGGTCACGGCGGCTTCCTACGCCTACATCCTCTTCGACATCGACGGCGCCGAGGAGTTTTTCAACGGCAAGATCACCGATTTCGCCCAAGTTGGCATTTCCGCTCCCGACGATTCGACGCTGACGGTGCGACTCGCGAAACCGGTTGCCCATTTCATGCACATTCCGACGTTCTGGGTGACCTTCCCCCTCCGGCAGGACATCGTGGAAAAATACGGGACATCCTGGCCGAAGCCGGGTCGGATGGTCACTCTCGGACCGTACGAGCTTTCGAGCTATGACCTCGATTCGAAAATCGTCCTAACCGCGAATCCGACTTATTACGGCGCACACGGAAACGTCGAACAAGCGGTCGGAATGATCGTGAAGGAAGATTCGACGGCGCTGACCCTCTACGAGACGGGCAAGCTCGATTTCCTGACCGATATTTCGGGAACCGACCTGAAGCGCCTCGAGGGCCGCAAGGATCTAGCGACCTTCCCCTATCTGAAGACCGGTTACCTCGGCTTCGTCGTCGATCAGTTCCCGGTATCGAGCGTTTATCTCCGGCGCGCGATCGCGATGGCGATCGACAAGTCGAAGTTCGGGGAGTTCCTTCACGGCGGCCAGAAGGCGACCGGCGGCTTCATCCCGGAGGGCATGTTCGGATTCAATAAGTCGATCGGTCTCGCCTACGATCCGGCGGCCGCGAAAAAAGAACTCGCGAAATCCGGAGTCAAGACCGGCATGAAGATCGAACTCGTAACGACGAACTGGGAAAAAAATCTCACGATCTGCCAGTTCATCCAAGCGGAGCTGAAGAAAAATCTCGGCCTCGAAATCTCGATCCGTTCCTTCGACCATAAGACTTTCCGAGCCCAGCTCGAACTCTATAGCTTCCCGATCTTCCTTCTCTCTTGGAGCGCGGACTATCCCGACCCGGATAATTTTCTCTCGGTCTTCCTCGGCGCGGGCGGTAATAATCGCACGAAGTGGAAGAACGCCCAGTACGACGCGAAGGTCCTTCTCGCGCGCTACAATCAGAACCAAAAGGCGCGCGCGACCCTCTACGACCAGGCCCAGAAGCTCCTCGTCGAGGACGATCTCGCGGTTCTACCCCTCTATAACGAGCCGATCCTCGCGCTCGTGAATCCGCGCGTGAAGAACCTCCAGATCAACGCCCTCAATTACCTCGAAATGAAGTCGATCACGCTGACTTCGGCGGAGGCGCGTCCCCAATGAGCGCCGTCGCCCTCACCGGACTGAAAGCGCAGGTCGGCCGTAAATCGACCGAGCGGGCGATCACGCTCGGCGGCCCCGAAATGCGCGACTTCGGCGCCTGCGTCCGCGCGACCGTCGGGGCGACGTCGCATTCACCGATTTCTTCCCTGGCGGTGCCGACGATCTTCACGATCTTCCGCCAGGGTGAATTCGAATTGATGAACGACCTCGGCATCCAGCTCAAGCAAGTCCTCCACGCTGAGCAGCGCTACGAACTCTTTCATGCGTTCGCTCCGTCGGAGGAAATTCGTTTCACCACTCGGCTCGCGTCAGTGGTCGAGAAGAAAAGTAAGACCGCGAATATGGCGTTTATGGCTTTCGAAACCGATTTCGTACGGACAGGGGACGGCGCGATCGTCGCGACCGCGCGGAGCACGATGGTCTACCGGGAGCTTCTCGGATGACGGAGATGTCGGCCCAGGATCTGGTGCCCTTCAAGAGCGCCGGCGTGATCACGCTCGAGTGGTTGAAGGAGTTCGCCCGGGTTTCCGGTGATTTCAATCCGATTCACCAGGACGAGGCCGTCGCGAAATCGATGGGTTTACCCGGAGTGATCGCTCACGGGATGCTCACCGCTAGCCTCATCCATTCCCGCGCGAACGAGGCGATCATGGATTACCGGAATCTCCGCGGGTTCCGCATCGGCGCTTCCGAAACGCGGTTCAAGGCGATGACTTTCCTTGGCGACGAGATCTCGATCGGCGGGCAGTGGCAAATGACCGGTGCGAACGAGCTTCGGCTCGATCTCCAGGCCCAGAACCAAAAGGGCGACGTCACCGTCACCACGCATTTCACGCTCGTTCGCTGATCGGCGTCAGGCTCCGAAGTCGCGTTTTCCCATCGGATCGAGGACGTCGCGGAAGCCGTCGCCGAGCGCGTTGAACGCGATCAGCGTGACGAAGAGGACGGCGCCGGGAAAGAGGATCAGGTGCGGAAAGCTCTTCATCGCCCGGAATCCCTCGTTCGCGAGCGTTCCCCAGGACGAATAAGGCGGCTCGAGTCCGAGGCCGATGAAAGAGAGGAAGCTCTCGCTCATGATGTTCGTCGGAATCTGGAAAGTGAGCGAGACGATGATCGGACCCATGATGTTCGGGAGGATGTGCCGGAAAAGGATGCTCATCGAGCGCACCCCGAGGGAGCGAGCGCTTTCGACGTAGAGCATCTCCTTCGCTTGGAGGACGAGATTTCGCACGAGCCGGGCATGCGTGACCCAGGAGGTCAGCGAAAGGGCGACGAGGATCCCGACGAAACCGCGTCCGAAGTAAACGGTCAGGAGGATCGCGATGAGGAGCGAGGGAAAGATATAGAAGAGGTCGACGATTCGCATGAGGAACGAATCGGTTTTTCCGCCGCGGAATCCCGCGATCGCTCCGACGACGGTGCCTACCGAAAGGGAAAGAAGCGCGGTGAGAACGCCGACCGCGAGCGACATCCGGGCGCCGTAAACGACCCGGCTATAGAGGTCGCGACCGAGGGTATCCGTCCCCATCCAATGGGTCCGGCTCGGCGTTTCGAGCTTTTCGTCGATGTTCTGAATCTCATAGGACTGGCGGGTGAAGGCGGGCGCGAAGGTCGCGCCGACCGAAACGACGCCGAGGAAGATCAGGCTCGCCATGGCCATCCGGTGCTTCCCGAACTTTCGCGCGAATTTACCCATTGGTCAGGGCTCCGCCGGTTCGAGCCGAATCCGCGGGTCGAGCATCGCGCAAACGAGATCGACGAGGAGGTTCGAGGCGATGAGGATCACGCCGTAAACGAGGGTCACGCCCATCACCATCGGGTAGTCGCGGTTCAGCACCGCGCCGACGAAGTGCTTTCCGAGTCCGGGAATCTGGAAAACCATCTCGACGAGGAACGACCCGGTCACGAGGCTCGCCGCGAGCGGGCCGAGGACGGTGACGACGGGAATCAGCGAGTTCCGGAGAGCGTGGCGGAAGAGGACCGCCCGGACGGAGAGGCCTTTCGCGTGGGCCGTCCGGATATAATCGGAAGCGAGCGTCTCGATCACCGACGAACGGACGAGCCGCGAGGTGATCGCGAGCGGACGGAGCCCAAGGGTGATCACGGGGAGGACGATGCTCGATGGCTCCTCCCAGAGCGCCGGCGGGAACCAGCCGAGTTTCAGCGAGAACACGAGGACGAGAGTGCTGGCGACCAGGTAGCTCGGAAGGCTGACACCGGCGATCGCGAGGAAGATCGCGCTCGTGTCCATCCACGTGCCCTGACGCCAGGCCGCGAAGACTCCGATCGGAATCCCGATCAGGACCGAGAAGAACATCGCGAGTCCCCCGAGGAGAAGGGAAGGCGGGAGGGCGGTCGCGATCATTTCGTTCACCGTGCGGCCCACGTAATGGAAGGATTCTCCGAAATCGAAATGAAGGAGCACGTCGCCGAGCCACTTGAGGTATTGGCGCCAGATCGGGAGGTCGAGACCGTAGCGCGCGTCGATCGCGTCGCGGATGTCCTTCGGAAAGACCCGGTCGCCGTCGAAGGGTCCGCCAGGTGCGAATCGAAGGAGAAAAAACACGAACGTGGCGAGGATCAGCAGCGTCGGAATCGCGCCGAGAATCCTCTTCGCCGTGTAGGGAAGAAAACCCTTCACCATCGTCATCTCCGAGAGGGCGCGAGTCCGCCCGGCGGAAAATATGCGACCCAGCTCGCCCCCTTGGGGAAGCCTTTCGGCGGCTTCGTCGTCATGTCCCGATCACAGAGTACGGCGGTGTAGGCACAGATGAAAGCGTCGAACGCCGTCAGGCTCTGTCCGAGTTTTTTCAGATCGCGGTCGTAGATGAAGACGCCTTTTTTCATCGCGATCGTCTCGAGGAGCTCGACGCGCGCGGCGTAACCTTCCTCCGGTTTCCGGTAATTCAGGATGAGCCGCTTCGGTAGCCCGAATGCCTGGGCGATCGTCGAAATCGTGAGTTTCGGCCAGACTTCCACGATCGGGAGCGGTCCGAGATGCTTTTTCAAATAGTGCATCCGCGCGGTCAGCGGCGCGCGCGTTCCACCGAGCGCCTCGTCGATTTCGAACCGGAAGTCCTCGTTCAGCTCGGGAAGGATCCGGTACCGCGCCCAGATCTCGAACGGGCGTTGGGTATACGGCGTGACTTCGAGGACGTTCACCCCGAGTTCCCGCGATTCCGCGGCTTTTCGCGCGAGCTCGATCATCCATTTCGCGGTCGGATCGGAACACCCCGCGGCCGTCTGACAGGCGCGGCGGGTACAGGTGATGCACGGCGGAAGCTCGATCGGAACATTCACGCCGACCCGGGCGACGCGGTTCTTTTCGTTTGAAGTCGCCTCCGCGATCGTTTCGATGAGCGCATCGTCGCCGGTTTGGTCGTTCAGTGCCGCGATCTTGTCGTAGACGTCGAGCAGGAAGACTTTCTGCTCGCGGGGGTAGTATTCGAGGACGGCGAGCGAGGTCTTTTGGTTCTTCGCCCCGGCTAGTTCGAGACCGAGGTAGCGGCGAGGCTGAAGGGGGAGGACTTGGGACGCCGTCATTCGATCTGGAGCCCCTTCGTCGCGACCCGGAAGGGAAGGTGGCGGATTCCCGGTAGAGCCCCGAGTTCCCGTACGATCGCTTCGCGAATGGCCGGACTTTTTTCGGGCACGTAGACGAAGAAGCAGCCGCCGCCGCCGGCGCCGCAGATTTTACCTGCGGTCGCGCCTTTTTCCCGCGCGAGCGCGAAAGCGCGATCGATCTCCGGAGTCGTGATCCCGACGGCGAGTCCGCGGCGAACGTCCCATTCCGCGGCGATCGCGGTTCCGACGGCGGGCCAGTCGCGAAGGTCGAGCGCCTTTTCCAGCGCGTGCGTAGAGCGATTGATCCCCTGAAACTGCTCCCGCACGGGGCCATGGCCGTCGATGAAGGATTTGAAAAGGGCCCAGTTATTGATCCCGGAGTTTCGGGACTGACCCGAATAGAAGAGAAGAATTCGCTCTTCGAGCTCTGGAATGAGCTCCGGGGGGAGCCATTGGCGATCGTGTTTCCCCGCGCCCCAGCGAAGGGACTGGAGTCCGCCGAACATCGCCCCGTAGTAGTCTTGGAGACCGGCCGGGACCTTGATCACGGTCGTTTCGACGTCGCGGGTGATCTCGACGAGGCGCTCGCCGTCCGTTTCGACGGAGACCGAGCCGTCGCACCAGACTTTCAGCGCACCGATGATCGAAACGGATAGCGTGGAGGAACCGCCGAGGCCGGCGCCGGCCGGGCTCTTCGCGTGGGTCGAAAGGTTCAGTCCGACGGTCGGGAAAAACCGCCCGGACTTCTTTTTCGATTCGAGAAAGTACCGGAGATACTTCCAGTGAAGCTCGAGCGAAGGCGGCGGCGATTGGGAGTCGATCGCGTTCCAGGCGAATTTCAGTTCGGCCTCTTGATCCTCCGCCCGAAGAGTGACCATCGGTTCGCCGGTCGTCGTCGTATATTCTTCGAGCTCGGTTTCGGCATAGAGGTCGATCGCGAGGTTAACCGTCGTCGCGCGGTCGAGAA
>JAYVXM010000218.1:0-1942 GCA_043785205.1 Bdellovibrionales bacterium | reverse complement strand
CTTTCCACCGCCGCGTTCGACGGCTTGCTCCTCCAGCAGGATCCCTCCGGTCAAATCCTTGGACTTGTCCTTATAGTCAGGTCCTTTGACGTAGAAATTCGGACGAAGGGCCGTGATCGCGGGTACCGCGGTCGGAAACGCGCTGATCACGACGAAATCGACCACTTGGAGCGCGGCTACGAGATTCGCCCGCACGATCGCGGGAAAATGGGGGTGACCGGGTCCTTTGTTAACGAACTCATCGGCGGTGACCGTTACGACCAGAAGGTCACCGAAAAGTTTGGAAGATTCGAAATAAGCGAGGTGGCCCGAGTGAAGAACGTCGAAGACCCCGTGGCAATGTACGATGCGGACGTTCGGGTGTTTCTCCCGAAGTTTTTCGAGGTCGCTGAAGGGAACGACTTTCTGCGATCGGCCGGGTGGAGTTTTGCTCATAGGATCTCTAAATTTTAAGGGACTCATCAGGAAAGCGGCAAGGGCATAAGCTCATCGGAGAAGTCCGGTCGCCGTCGCGACGATCGAGGCGGCATCCAATCCGAACTTGGCCTTTAGCGAGTCCTGACTTCCGTACTCGTCCATGAATCGATCGGGAAGTCCGAGCCGTTTAAACGCGACCGGACGCTCAAAACGCGTCTCGGCGATCAATTCGGACACGATTCCCCCGAGGCCTCCGCTCACCGCGTGCTCTTCGAGCGTGAGGACCGCCTTCGCGTTCCGGATCGCATCGAGCACGGTCCCCGAGTCGAACGGTTTAATCGTGTGCGCATGAATCACGCCGCATCCGATATTGGACTTTTGAAGGAGGTCGGAGGCCGCTAGCGAAGCTTGAAGCATCGTGCCCGTACTGATGAGGAGGACGTCCGACGCGGGTCGATGCACGATCACCTTACCGATTTGGAAACCATGTTCTTTTTTCGAGACGATCTCCTCGCCGCCCTTGGCCACCCGGAAATAGATGGGACCCGGATAATCGACCGAAGCGATGATCGCCCGCTCGATCTCGTCGGCATCGCAAACGGCGACCACCGCCATATTAGGGATACTTCGCATGATCGCGAAGTCTTCGGTCGCCAAATGGGTCGGGCCTAGCGGGGCATACACGAGCCCGCCCCCACCCCCGATCAGACGGACGTTTACGTTCGCATGACCGAGATCGATCATGTTCTGCTCGTAACAGCGGCGAGTGAGAAAAGTCGCGATCGTATTCACGTAGGGAATGCGGCCATTCATGGCCATTCCGGATGCCATGCCAACGATGTGCATTTCGGAGACGCCTTCCATGAAGAATCGCGGGCCGATATCCTCGTGGAATTTCTTCATCTGGGCGTCCGCCGTGAGATCAGAGCCGATGAAAACGATGCGGTCATCTTTAATCGCGAGGCGATTCAACGTATCGAGCCAGCGTTTTCTCATCGTTCAGTCCTTCAACTCGTCGAGGAGAGTTTGAATCTCTTCGGCGGTGGCGCGAGATTTATGGTGCCAGGCCGGATTGTTCTCGGCCACCTTGATTCCCTTGCCTTTAGTCGTGTGGCAGATAATCGCGTTGGGTTTCCCCGGTTTAAACGGAAGTTTCTTCATCAACTTTTCCAATTCTTCCGGATGATTCATATCCACTTCGCGCGTCTCGAATCCGAATGCGGTCCACTTGTCCGCGAACGGTTCGAGATCCAGGATATCCTTCGTCCGTCCATAGGACTGCATCTTATTGTAGTCGACGATCGCGATGAGGTTATCGAGGCCGTGCTTACCCGCCGCCAGAGCGGCCTCCCATATCGAACCTTCGTTACATTCGCCGTCGCCCATGATGACGAACACGCGACTAGCGCGCCGATCGAGCCGAGCCGCGATCGCCATTCCGAGCCCGACCGAAAGTCCGTGTCCGAGCGCGCCGGTCGACGCCTCGACGCCGGGGACTTTGGTGTGATCGGGATGCCCCCCCAGG
>JAYVXM010000217.1:0-1942 GCA_043785205.1 Bdellovibrionales bacterium | reverse complement strand
GATGTCCTGATAAAGCGTGCCGCCGAAAGCGACGTTCATGAGCTGGGCCCCGCGGCAGATGCCAAGGACGGGTTTCCGCTCGGACTGGAACGCCCGGAGAAGCGCGATCTCGTAGCGGTCGCGATGAGCATCCCCTCCCCACTCGGGCCGGAGCTTCGTCTCCCCGTACGTCTCGGGCGCCACGTCGGATCCGCCCTGGAGGACGAGGCCGTCGAGATCGCGCGCGTATTCGGCGAGCGTAATCGTCGAATCGGCCGGCGGCTCGGGAATCAGGTAAACTTGATTCCCGGCGCGCGCGAGCCAATGGGCGAGCGACTGCTCGAGGTACTGGAGGGTCTTTCCTTTGAAAATCGCTCGCTTCGGATCAGCGTGAAAGAAACACGCCGACATTCCCAAGCGGAGCGGACGCTTCGCGCTCACCCGGCCTCCTTTACATGGCCGCCATGAAGATCTTCCGGAAGTCCGCCGCCGTCACCGGCACCGGATTATTCGAGTGGCAGGAGTCTTCGAACGCGACCTTCACGAGCGCCTCGAGCTGATCCTTCTTCACGCCGGCGTCGGTCACCTTCTTCGGAATGCCGGTCTTTTCCTTCAATTCGGTCAACCATCGGCCGAACGCGGCCGGAGTCGGGTCGGAAAGGCCCACCGTCCGCGCCATCGTTTCGAAACGTTTCTTCGCGCCTTCGAAATTAAACGCGAGCGCGTAATCGATCATGATCCCGTTCGCGAGCCCGTGGTGAAGGTCCGCGACCGTACCGAGCGCGTGCGCGCAAGAGTGCGTGATTCCGAGCCCCTTCTGGAACGCGATCGCGCCCATCATCGACGACATCATCATCGCCCCGCGCGCCTCGATGTTCGTCGGTGACTTCACCGCCGCGACGAGGTTCTCGGCCGCGAGACGCAGTCCCTCGAGCGCGATCCCGTCGCAGATCGGATGGTAATTCTTCGCGAGGTAGGCTTCCACGCAATGGGTGAGCGCGTCCATGCCGGTCGCGGCGGTTACCGACGCCGGCAGTCCGACCGTCCACTCAGGATCCGCGTAGACGGTCTTCGCGAGAAGTTTCGGATCGAAGATGATCTTCTTGATGTGGGTCGCTTCGTCCGAGATCACGGAACTCCGGCCAACTTCGCTGCCGGTTCCCGACGTGGTCGGAAGCGCGATCCAGTACGGGATCGCCTGATCGATCGGACGCCCGCCCGGCTTCTCGTCTTCGTAGTCGAAGAGATCGCCGGGATGCTTCACCATCAGCGCGATCGCCTTCGCCACGTCGAGCGCGGCCCCGCCGCCGATCCCGATGATGCAGTCGGCGTCGTGCCCGCGGAACGCGCTCACGCCGGCGGTGACTTGGCCCTTCACCGGATTTCCCCAGATTTCGGAGAAGGTCGCGGTTTTCAGCGGCGCGAGGGAGCTCACCCATTCCTTGAACATCGGAAGGGCGGCGACGCCGCGATCGGTGACGATCAAGGGGCGCGAGAATTTTTCGGCGGCGAGCGCGCCCTTTACTTTATTCCGAACGCCGGGGCCGAAGTGGATGACGGTCGGAAAGCTGAAGCGATAGGTACTCATATTCATTCCTCGAATGGTCTAGGGTTAAACGAAAGCTTTAAATGACTTCGAAATAGCGCTGAAGCTCCCAGCTCGTCACCGAGTCCTGGAATTGGCGCCACTCCCAGTGGCGCGACTTCGTAAAGTGATCCACGAACCGTTCGCCAAAAAGCTCGCGCGCGATCTTCGACTCCACCATCTTTTCGGTGGCGGCGAAGAGATTCCGGGGCAGTCGCTCCGCCTTCGGATCGTGGTAAGCACTCCCCTTCACGGGCGCGTGGGAGAGCTTCAGGTTCTTTTGGATTCCGTACAGTCCGGACGCGACGCAGGCGGCGACGGCGAGGTAAGGATTCACGTCGGAACCCGGAACGCGCGTCTCGAGACGCGTCGACTTCG
>JAYVXM010000216.1:0-6588 GCA_043785205.1 Bdellovibrionales bacterium | reverse complement strand
ATCGGAACTCTTTTCGGAAAGAGAGGTTTCAATCGAAGTTCCGAAAAGAGCAGAGACCGACGTCCGTCGAAGAACCCTATCACACTTACGCAAAAATGCGCGCTAAATCACCAATCCACCAATCCACCAATCCCGTATACGTCGATTTAAAGCGAAGTCTCCGAAATCGTATCCGGATACTTCGACTCGCAAGTCGTGCCCTTCGGCTCGTTCTCACGCAGGACCCACTCTTCGATCTGCTGATCGCCGGGACAAAAAAGCTGGGCTTCGCGGCCGGTATAGCGATCGAGCTTCACGCGTTTCAAATGATCGCTCACCGGAAAAGGAGTCGGCGCCGAATCTTCGAGCGCGCGCCTCATGAAGTCGGCCCAAATCGGAAGCGCGCCCGAAGCGCCCGTCAACTGAATCGGCTTCTTTCTTTTCTTCTTCTTGCCCGACTTATCGGGGACCTGCTCCGCCTCTTTTTCCGTCAACGACTGATTCTGATCGGCTCCGACCCAAACGACCGTCGTAAGATCGGGAGTGAATCCCGCGAACCATGCGTCGCGGTAGCTCGAAGTCGTTCCGGTCTTTCCGGCGGCCGGGCGATTGAAACCGTAGGAAGACGCCGCGATCGCCGTCCCCTCGGTGAAGGCGCCCTTCATGGCCTCGATCAGGAGGTCGATCGGGCCGGGCGGGAAAACTTGCTTCGCGTTGAAGACGAAACGGGCGAAAACCGTTCCGTCGTCCTGGGTGATCGCCCGAATCGCGGTCAGCTCGTCCTGGACGCCGTGATTCGCGATCGTCGAGTACGCGGTCACGAGCTCGACCGGCGAAAGCTCGGAGACGCCGAGCGCGAGCGAAGGGACGTCGGGAAGTTCGGACTGAATCCCGAGCGCGCGCGCGGTCTCGATCACCGCCGGAATACCGACCTGAACACCGAGCTTCGCGGCCACGGTATTCAACGATTTCACGAGCGCGAGCCGCATCGGAATCCACCCGAGAAATTCCTTCTCGTAATTTCGAGGCGCCCACTTTTGCCGACCTTTATCGTAGGTCAGCGACCACGGCGCGTCCTCTACGGGATAACCCGTCGAATAGGCGAGTCCGGAAGGATCGGTTCCCTGAAGGAAGGCGGTGAGGTAGACCATCGGCTTGAACGTCGAGCCGACCTGGCGCTTCATGTTCAAGATCCGGTTAAAAGTACTCTCGTTATAATTCCGGCCGCCGATGAGCGCGCGCATGAATCCGGTCGAATGCTCGACGACGGCCATCGCGCCCTCGATCCGGTCCTCGGGATTCGCCGCCGAATCGACGTTCAGTTTTTTCTCGAGCGCGGCCACTCCGCGCGCGACCGAGTCCTGCGCGATCTCCGCGAGGTCCGGAT
This sequence comes from Bdellovibrionales bacterium, assembly GCA_043785205.1. Classification (GTDB taxonomy): domain Bacteria; phylum Bdellovibrionota; class UBA1018; order UBA1018; family UBA1018; genus JACMQW01. Next base: position 5,222 of record JAYVXM010000216.1, on the reverse strand, counting down.
CGAGCGTCGTGTAGACACGGAAACCCGCGGCGGCGATATCGGTCTCGGACACACGATCCTTCAGCTGGCGGATCATCTCCGCCTTCACGAAGTCGGTGAAGTAAGGCGCCTTGTTCGCGACGCTCGACGGCGGACGGAATCGGAGCGGCAGACGGGCGGCCTCCGTGGCCTCGTCTTCGGCGATGAATCCGGCCTCGACCATTTTCTTCAGTACGAGCTTCTGGCGGTCGACCGCCCGCTCACGGTAACGGTACGGCGAATAGAATCCCGGACCCCGGATGAGTCCGGCCATCAAAGCGATTTCACCGAGGTGAAGCTCGTTCAAGTCCTTGCCGTAGAAGAGTCGAGCGCCTTCCGCGACGCCGTGGACTTCGTAGGAGCCGACCTGGCCTAGGTAAACCTCGTTCAAATACCGTTCGAGAATCGCCTCTTTCGACGTTTTCAGTTCGAGGAGAAGGGCGAGAAAGAGTTCGTTGAATTTCAACGCGAGATTCCGCGTCCGCCGGGCCATGAGGTTCTTCACGAGCTGAGCGGTGATCGTCGAACCGCCTTGCTGAAGTTTCGCGTTCTTCACGTTCACCCAGATCGCGCGCGCGATTCCGCGCGGATCGAGACCCGGATGCTCGAGGAAGCGTGGATCTTCGATCGAGATGATCGCCTGCCAGATCGGCGCTGGAATATCCTCGAACTTCAGGATGCGCCGGATTTCGTGCTTACTCTCCGGATCCGAACGCGTCAGCGTCGCGATCCGTTCCGGCTCGAGGTAGACGTCCGGAATCTCGGTAAACGTGGCGCCGTTTTCGGCCTCGATCTTCGCGAGCGCCGGAACCTTCCCGGTGTCGAATGTGAAGCGGACATTTTTTCCGGCGAGCCCCCGAGTCGGGTCGCCCGCGGGGAGAAGCGCGTCGAACGGATAGTCGAGCGGATGGAGGGTGATCTGGAGGGCGTCGCCGGGAAGCGTCGTCGGCGCGTAGCCGAGCGTCTTGAGTCGCTTGAGAAGTTTTGCCTTTCCGATCGGCGGATCGATCCGCTGCACGTCGGAAAAAAGACGCGTCGGAATGAATTCATTTTCGTGATTGAACGCCGCTTCGAGTTGACGAAACCCGGCTTGCAACGTGAATGCGAAGGCGATCGCGAAGAGGACGATGACGCCGCCGAATGCGATCACCCAGCGTGGATGGTCGACGATCCATTCGCGAACGCGGGCGAGAAAACGAGTTGACTTGGTGCGTTTAAATTCCATCGCGAAACGGGTTTCCGTGCGTTATCCGTCGGTTGTAAGGTTGACGGTTCCGTACCGACTCTATACAAACCATCAATACCCAGATTTAGACCCAGATTTAGAGGAAATCCGATGAAAATCTCGCTAAAAATTTTCGGCCTGCTTTCGACGTTCGCGATGGTGACGGGAGGAGTCTTCGGCGCATCGAATGCGAGCGCGATGGACCTCGACTGGTCCGGCCAGTTCCGCGCGGAAGCGGTCATGCTGAACGCCTATGCACCGGAAACGTACGTCGGTACGACCGCGGCCCAAGGCGGCTACGAAGTCCAGCCTGCCGGCGCGCGCGACGCGCGTTTCCAGACGCTCTTTCTTCGCCTGCGTCCGAAGCTGATCGTGAACGATAACGTCGCGATCAAATCCGAATGGTGGCTCGGCAATCCGGTCACCGGTTTTTACGGCTCCGATTATCCGGGCGTCACCCGCTCCGACGAGCGCTACTATAACTCGACCTACAGTGGCGGTTCGACCGTCACGGCCCAACGGTTCTGGGCGGAATTCCTGACCGACCTCGGCACGTTCCAAGTCGGCCGCGCACCCCTGCACTGGGGCCTTGGACTCGTTCATAACTCGGGCGACGGCCTCTTCGATCGCTACGAATCGACGGGCGACACTTTCAAGATGATCTCGAAGTTCGGGAACTTTTCGGTCATTCCTTCGGCCACGAAATACGACATGGGTGGCGCGGTCGGCGGCACTTGCGTCGGTGGTGCGGGCACCTGCGGTCATCCGACGGGCGGAGCGGCGATGTCCGAATACGCCGTGGGACTTCAGTACGAAAACAAAGACGAAGACTTCGAAGGCGGCGTCCAGCTCGTTCGCCGGATCGCCGGCGCTCAGTCGGAATCGGTCTGGATCAACAACACGCCCGGCGGAATGAACCTCACGATCTGGGACATCTACGCGAAGAAACGGATGGGAAAAGTCGACTTCAACCTCGAAGCCCCGATCTTCAACGGCGACCTCGTCGGACGAAAGTATAAGGCGTTCGCGCTCGCGCTCGAGCTCAAGTATCGCGCGAGCGATACCTGGTCCTTCGAAGTGAAGGCCGGAAAAGCTCCGGGCCAGTCGAACACCGCGGGCGCCGGCGTTGCCGCGCCGGATAAGTGGGAGATGGTTTACTTCCATCCGAACTATCGCCTCGGTCTCCTGATGTTCAATTACAACTTCGGAAATTTCGCCGGGAATAACAACCCGACCCACTCGGTCGGCGGCGCCGGCGACGTGAAATCGATCTACGACGCTCCGATCACGAACGCGAACTACCTCATGCTGAGTACCGCGTTGACGGCCGATAAGTGGAAGTTCACCGGAACTTTCGTCACCGCGAAGGCGAACGAAACCGCCCATGCCGGCGACCAGTTCTTCAACTCCCGCACTCGCGCCTATTCGACGGTCGCGGCCACGCATGATCAGGGAAGTTCCCTCGGAACCGAGTTCGACTTAGGAGCGGCGCTGAACTGGGATGAGTTCACCACCTTCGCCCTCGACTTCGGTCTTCTCATGCAGGGGAACTACTTCAAGTTCGGCAACGGCGCGACCGACAACGAGCTGCACACGATCTTCGGCGCGGTCGGCTCCATCGGCATCAAGTTCTGACCTCGGCGGTTACGGTTCGTTAGGGCGACGGCGTCGGACTCGGACAAGGAACGTGCTGGACCGAAACGCCCGGTAACGTCTGCTCGATGTAGGTCACGTCGAAGCTGACCGTACCCGATTCGACCGAAGTTTTCGAACTGCAGCCTCCGCCGGCGGTATCGCAGTGATAAAAATTATAGTCGACGATGTTCAGTCCACGCTCGACCTTCAGCCCACCCTCGGCGGTGTTGTATTTGATGAGAAAGCTGTAATCGTTCCCCGAGCCGACCTGCCAACTCGCGGTATCGCCGTTTTGCCGATTCGCGACGTCGAGGCCGTCCGCCGGCGCTCCGCCGTTCGGAGTGATGGAGACCCATTGGGTCGGCTCCTGGATCGACTCGATATCATCGTCGCGAAGCGAGCCGTCGCAGTTATACCGCTGAACGTGCTGATACTTCCGGATGAGCGTCTCCGAATTCGGGTGGGATCCGGGATGGCCGGGATCGTCCTTACCGAGTTGCTGGGCGCACCCTTGCGCGAGGAAGGCGATTCCGGCGAATAGAACGACGTTCTGAAGTTTCGTATACAAGCTCTTCATGGCGATCTCCTGAATGGGACTGAGGTTAAGGGACTAACTTAAAAGACGTTTCAAATGGCTTACGTAATCGGAAAATGCCCTTTTACCCTGGGCGGTGAGGCGGTACGTAGTTTTCGGTTTATTATCGACGAAGGCTTTTTCGACTTCGACGTAGTTTTCCTCGATCAAAAGTTTCATGTGCGTGCTCATATGCCCATCGGTGAGCGCGAGGGCTTTCTTCAGGGCGGTGAAGTCGACTTTCCGGGCCGTCACGAGATACGCCATGATCTTCGTGCGAATCGGTTGGTGGAGGATCGGGTTCAGGTCGACTTCCATTCCTTACTTTTTCCTCCCCGCGTAGAGCGCGATTCCGCAGCCGATAAAGCTCAGGCCGAAAAGAACGATGAAGATCACCCAGAGCTTTTCGTTCGCGAACTCCTTGAGGCAGAGCCCGTAAGCGAGTCCGAGGGCGACTTGGAACCACGCAGTCGCTTTCATCGGACCGCGCGAAAATGTTCCGAAAATGAAGAAAAGAATTCCGGTCAGCGGAAAGAGAATCGGAATCCAGAGGTCGATCCGGTCCGCCCGACCGAGGATCACCATCGCGACCCCGCCGGTCACGAGGATGATCGTTTGAATCTCGGCGGCGGATTGGATGAGGGGATGGGCGGGGGCCGTCGCCTTCCAGGCTTCGGTGAACCGAAGGACGAGGAACTTTACCGCTACGAAGAGCCCGCCGTAAAAAACGGCATGGCGAAGGGCCACCGTCCACTGATTCCCGACGAGCGCCGGATTTCCGAAGGTGAGGTACGTCGTCGAAAGCTCGAGCGCCGGCATCGCGAGGATCACGGCGCCGTAAGCGAGGAGGACCTGCCAGGGGAATTCGATGACGTGGGAAGAGTCGATGACGTATTGGATGTCGGCGAGGCTGGCGAGCGCTTCCTGAGCTTGGTTGTGGTGATTTCGCTTTTCGGATTCGTTCATTTTATCCTCGGTGTTCCTATCGGTTTTCCAATAGTACTATTAAAAAAATAGTACATTTTTACGGGTTAAATTGGAATTTAGCTCTCCCTTTCCGGACGCGGCGAAGCCGAGGAAGTGTGGGTTTTTTGCCCCAGAAGACGTGGGGTTTTAAACACACGTGGCGGGGGAGTCGGTTTCGGCGGCCCGCTATTGAACCACGAAGTCGGAAAAGTACACACTCGTGACGATCGGAGTGGACGTCGGCGGGAGCTTTTTTTCTTCACGCACGAGGTCATTCATCATGCCGGCGATCTTCGAGCGGAGGAGGAAGCGGCCCTGGACGGTCGAAAGCTCGTCGACGGACGTGTCTCCGAGTTCGCGGAGAAGCTGGTCGAGGAACTTCGGAAGGCGCTCCTTCACGGTCGGCTCGAAGTCGGAATCGAGAAGCTCCATGGCGAGCGTCGTGCTCAGATAGTGCGCCTTCATTTGCTGAGGCGGCCCGCCGGGGACCTGCACACCGATCGGCGTCGGCTTGAGATTCGCCTGGATCGGGTCGAAGGAGACGATGACTTTCTTCATTTCGGCCGGCTTCTTCGCGAATTCCTGGACGATCTTTTCGCGTTCGGCGGTCTCGGTGATCGCGGGGCGCTTATAGAGAATTTGGGTATAGACGAGCACGCCGAGCAAGCCAAGGATCGCTATGCTATTCAAGACGCCGAGGATCTTCCCGATCGGTAGGGGTTTTTTCGGAGCGGCGCTTTCTGATTTTTCTTCGGCGTCGGACATTTCATCTATTTTGCCACTCGATGGCTCAGCACACAATCG
>JAYVXM010000215.1:0-1947 GCA_043785205.1 Bdellovibrionales bacterium | reverse complement strand
GCGAGCGCGACCGCCGCGACGGTCGGCGTGAATCGGAGCGTCCATTCCCGAGCTCGCCACTTGAAAAGAACCGCCGGTGCCGGATAAGGGAAAAAGCCGGGAAACTCCCAGATCCGCTTCCAAACCAAGAAAAGGAAGAGACAAACGAAGGCGTGGACCGTCTTCTTCAGGATATGAAAAGGCCAAGTCTGGCCTCCGCCGACGATCCAGGCGAGCGAATGAAAAAACGTCGTTAACGGGCGATAGCCCCATTGAACCGGCGAATTCGAATTATAGGTCGCCGAAGTCCAAATCCGGAAAAGGTTCGCCGGAGTGTGAATCGCGATATTGCCCAGAATGAAGTGGGAGTCGTCAAAAAAAAACGGATACTTGAATGTGCCCGCGTAAACGACGCCGACAAAGACCAGAAGTGCAATCGCCAAGGTAGAGGTTCGCGTCAGGTTCAAATTACCTTTAAATATCTCCGGGATCGGAACGGATCAGCAAGCGCTTTCCCCGCCGTCAAGAGATCGTCGGCACTTTTTTCCTCTCACGACGGTTCGGAGGATGACGATAAGTCGGTTATGACGGAACGGAAAAAGAAAGTCGGACTCGTTGGCTATGGTTACTGGGGACCGAACCTCCTTCGGAACTTCGTCGCTCATCCCGGCGCGGAAGTGATCGGAGTGATCGAGGCGAACGCGGGTTCCCGCGCGAAGTGCGCGGTCCTTTACCCCCATATCGCCGTTTTCGAATCGCTCGACGCTTTCTTCGCGAAATGCACGCCCGACGCGATGGTCATCGCGACCCCTCCGGCGACCCATTGCGAAATCGCAGTACGCTGCCTGGAAGCCGGCGCCCATATTCTGGTGGAAAAGCCGCTGGCGATGTCGAGCGCCGAATGCGACAAAATCCTGGCGGTTGCCCGGACAAAAAATCTCAAAGTAATGGTCGATCATACCTTCGTCTTCCATCCGGCCGTCGAATACCTTACCGACTCCATCTCCGACGGAAACCTTGGAGAATTGCTTTATTACGATTCCGTTCGCGTAAACTTGGGCGGGTTTCAGCCACGCACGAACGTGCTCTGGGATCTCGCTCCGCATGACCTTTCCATTCTCGATCTCTTTTTGAACGGTAAAATGCCGACGGAAGTTTCCGGGGTCGGGATTCGCCACTTCGGGACCACCGTCGAAAACCTTTGCCACCTGAGCCTGAAGTACGACAACGATTTCATCGCGCATTTGAATTTGAATTGGATCGCTCCCGTAAAAATCCGGACGATCACGGTGGGCGGTTCTAAGCGAATGGCGATTTATGACGACAATCTTCCGACCGAAAAGGTGAAGATTTACGACAAAAGCGTGACGCTTTCGTCGCCGACCGAACTCGATTTCCGCGTGAACTATCGAAGCGGAGACATGACCGCCCCCGCGATTTCGACCCAGGAAGCGCTCAAGGGAGTCATCGGGCATTTCATGGAGTGCGTCCAAGGCGACAAAACCCCCATTTGTGACGGGGAAGCCGGAAAACGAGTGGTCCAGATTCTCGAAGCCGCGACGGTGAGCATCACCGAAGGTGGCCGTCCGGTCTCCCTGATCGACGGGGCGATCGAACGCCGACGCGCATTGCGAAAAGTGGCGTAAAGACTTCGTCGTCCGATTCGCGAATTCGCTCGTCGCCTTGCTAGCTTTTCGGCCCCACTCCTTTAGAATTGAATCCATGAGCACTAAAGTCCCGTTCATGGATCTGAAGCGGATTCACGCCCCGATTAAAGAAGAGATCCTCGGCCGAATCGGATCGATCATCGATCGGTCGGCGTTCGTTCTCGGTTCTGAAGTCGAGAGTTTCGAAAAGGAATTTTCCTCCTACGCGGGTGCCGCCTCCACGCTTGGAGTCGCGAACGGACTGGACGCGCTGAAACTCGCGCTCCAAGCCCTCGATATCGGGCCGGGCGACGAGGTCATC
>JAYVXM010000214.1:0-1948 GCA_043785205.1 Bdellovibrionales bacterium | reverse complement strand
GCATCCATCCCCGAATTCAACCAGGCGGCGTGGAGCCGCTCCTTCGGTTCGGCGTACGGTTCGTCGGCGAGCGGAAAAGTCCCGTGATGAATCGGAACGCAATTCGAAGCGCGAAGGAACTTCATCGCGAGAACCGCATCCTCGGGGCTCAGATGATGGCGCGCGGTCACTTTCCGGGGAGCGTACGCGCCGACCGGAAGGCACGCGATTTCGATCGCCGGGAATCGCGCTGCGATGTCGGCGAAGTGCGGACCGAAGCCGGTATCGCCCGCGAAATAAAGGAGGTCCTCGCGATCGCCAGTCAGGACCCAACCCATCCAGAGCGAGCGGTTGATGTCGTTCCACCAGCGTTGGGACCAGTGCTGGGCGGGAGTAGCCGTCACGGCGAGCGAGCCGTTCAACGAGAAGGTCTCCCACCAGTCGAGCTCGCGAACCCGCTCGCAGCCGAGCGTGCGAAGGGTGGCCCCGTCCCCGAGCGGAACGATCCATTGCGGAGAGGAACGCGCTTCGAGCCGACGCACCGTCGGCGCGTCGAGATGATCGTAATGGTTATGGGAGATCACGACGACGTCGATCGGCGGAAGATCCTCGAATCGAATTCCCGGCGCGCGTCGGCGCTTCACGCCGAGCCACGAAAACGGCCCGACCCGATCCGACCAGACGGGATCGGTCAAAAGCGTCAGCCCGGGAAGCTGAACGAGCACGGTCGCGTGATTCACGAACGTGACCCGGATTTTCTCGCCCGGCCGAAGGGCGGTCGGAACGGTCGGCGCCGACGGGAGCGCCCGCGGCCACTCTCCCGCCTTTCGGAAAAGTTTCCAACGCAAGTATTCGAGGAAACTTTCGGACGCTTCCCTTAACCACGGATTGAAGAAAAACCGCCCGTTATAATGGTCAGTTCGTGGAAAATCAGATCGAGACGGCCGGCGCACGGCGAACCTCCGGGGGCAGATGGATTTCAGGCGGAGGCGTCGAAGCGGTAAGTCCGGCCGAAGTCGCGTACAGGTCCTTCCTCAGCGTCTCCTGTTCGTAGCGCCGCAGGAAGTAATCGATCGTTTCGACGCGAATCTTGATCGAGCCTTGAGGTTTGTTCTCGTCGAGGTCCTTGAAGCAGAAGTACGGCGTCCCGGAACACTCGATGATGCTTTCGACGACGTTATAGATCGGAGCGTCGTGTCCGCACTTGAAATTGGAGATTTCGACCGCCACGAGGTTCGGATGTCGGGCGGTATATTTCGCGGCCCAGACTTTTTTCGAGGTATTCTCGCTATACGAATTTTTCCAGACGTCGCCGATATTGAACGGATTCGGGATTTCGCCCGCGCGGATCTCCTCGCCGAAAAGGCGCTCGAGAATGGGAGGGTCGAGCGGGAGGCTATCCTGCGTGAAGATCGGATACCCGCGCTTCTGGAGTTCCTCGAGGATCTCGTGATTCACACCCGGATCGTTGTGGTACGGACGCCCGAGAACGACGATTCCCGTGCGGCCCTCGCGTTCGAGCATCTCGAGCGTTTCGCGCGCCGGAATCTGGAGCGAATTCTTTTCGTAGGCGGCGAGCGCGGCGTACCCGACGTCGACCGCCCGCGAGTTTTCCCGCTCGGTCAGTCCGAGCGGCCCTTGGAAACACTCGAGAAGCTGGCGCTTCGTGAGCCCGTGATCCGCCATCGCGACGACCGGCGAGAAATAGCGGACGCCGGCGTCGGCGAAGAGGTCGCGTTCCTTGGTGAACGCGGCTTTCGACGCCTCCGGGGTGGCGGTGATCGTCGGGCAAGCCCGGTTCGATTGGACGCCGTGAAGCATCGAAGGCATCGAATCGATCATCGGGAAGAAGATCCAGTCGAGCTTCGCCTTCGGGTGAAGCTTGAAGAGGAGGTTATGGACGTGCGCGTTCCCGAGCTTCGACGGGAAGCACGGGTCGATCGATCCGCGCTTCGAACCTTCTTTGTAC
>JAYVXM010000213.1:0-6600 GCA_043785205.1 Bdellovibrionales bacterium | reverse complement strand
TTCCTTTTTTGGTTCCGACGTCGCGGTTCGAAACGTCGACAGCGCGACCGCCCATTTCGCGTCGGCACTTTTCATGTCGGTGATTTTCGTCCCGGCATCGTCATAGAGTTCGACGCGCCGCCGGTCCGCGTCCTTGTGGTAGTAGACCCAGACTTCGTCGTCGACCTTAAGCGAAGTTCCGATCGCTCCGAGTTTTGTAATTTTCAGTTTTACGCTGAAGTTTCCCGAAGGAAGCTCCCAGCGATCGAGGACTTCTCCTTCGGTTCCCCGGGGAACTGTCGTCCGAACGTTCGCGGTACCGCGAAACGAATTCGACGCGCGCGCGTTCAGGCCGTCCCGAGTAAAAGAAATCGTCCCTGCATAGGCCGGAATGGCCTGCAGAACGGCTAGGAAGAGTCCGAGGGCGGTGCGTGCGTGGAAACGGAGAAAGTTCGGCATCTGGGGTCTATAGAGCAAACGGAATGCCGGCCGACGGCGACACGGTCTTGCGCTTGGCCGATCTGGCGCTCGCGGGGTGACTAAAGTTTAGACAAGGGTCGAAGCTTTTTCAGTCGCGAATTCATAAACAAGTCGGCGGTACGCGAGATCACTTTTCGTATCTAGTTTTTCGCGAACGTCAGGGAAGTTCGAGATTTCATTTCGAATCGAAGATAAGAACTCGCGTACGCCAAGATCTTTGGCGCATAGTCTCGCGTTTCTTTGGGAAGAATGCATACGCCCTGCTTATTCCGATTTCTCCTCGCACAGGTGCCGTGCAAATATGCGTGATAGTTACCCTCTCCGAAATTATATTTTCGTAACGCGAGGGTTACATTTCCTTTATTTGATTTCAAAAGCCATCCAAACTGCGCGATACCGAATTTGATATTTTGACTCGGCTCTGTCGCGCGCCTGATGTAATCGTCTTTTTGGGACTGCGTAAGATTTTGGATCTGCTCATCGGAAATCCCGAAGTCACCGAAAATGGTGTTCGGCATGAGCTGCATGAGACCGATGGCGCCGGCGGGCGAGACGGCATGTGGGTCGAAATCACTCTCTTTCTTCATAAGGGCGAGACCGAGACTGATCGGGATTTTCCATTTGGCGCACTCCTTCTTGAGGCTCTCGGCGATGAGGCGATTCGCCTTCTCGTCTCGAGCCTTTTTGGGCTGATTCTTAGTAATAAAGGCGATGACTTCTTCGGTGGCGACGTCCATCTCCGGAATCTCGGATAACGTCTTTTTCTCTATGCTTTGATTTACATTATTCGCGACGTCACTTAGGGGCTGGGCCGCTTTGTCGGGCAAAGGTTTCGTCCCGGCCTGAGATTGGTTTTCGCATTCTTTGCAGACTTCTTCGTGAGGGACCACTGAGTGTGCAATTTTAAACGTCGATAATGCTTCGGCGGATATCGCTAACGACGGCTTTTCAACTTTCTTGCCAGAGTCATCAAGGAGCTGGATTCTTCGGCGAGGTACGGTCATGTGGTAGTAGACCCATACCTTGTCGCCCGGCTTGAGCGATGTCGAACCCTCACCTAAACGGCTAATGCTGATCTGGATCGCGTAGTTTCCGGAAGGAAACTTCAAATGGTCGAGGACATCACCGCGAGTTCCTTTAGGCACGATGTCGAGGATGTTTTCTTTGTTGAAGATATTTTTGTTTGAGTGCCCATTTACGTTCCCGTCCTGAACGATTATAGATTCCGCGCCGGCGGGCACGATCTGCAGAAGCGCGAGAAGGACGCTCAATACGGTGCGGACGAAATTTAAATTTGGTTTCCCCATTTTCTAATCCCCAAGTACCCATGATCAAAGCAAGGTGGATGCCGTTCGCGGAAACGTCGCTCCGTCGATCTGGTCTCAACTGATCGCGTGAATATGACTAAATTTTAGACGCCTGAATCACCTTTAAAAATGTGTCTTTTTAGACACGTAGGGGATTTCGAAAGTCCGAAATTATCCCGCGAATTCCGAGATAATTTGATCCGAAAGTGCGAATCCGCGTGGGGTCAGCCGAATCGAATCCGGAAGGTTCGGGTGGGCTTCGAGAAGGCCTTTACCGGTGAAGCTCTCCGCCTTTTTCCGCCGGAGTTCGGTGTCGAGCCAGGTCCGCGGAAAACCTTCCTCGAGGCGGAGGGCGAGGAGCCATTTCTCCATTTCGCGTTGCTCGGGCGTAAGGCGTTCGGTCCATTCGACCACTGATTCGCCCTTCGCGAGGAGCGCGCCGTACTTGTGGAGCGAGGAGAAGTTCTTCCGCCGTTCGCCGGTCGTGGCGTCGAACGAGTGAGCCGAGGGGCCGAGCGCTAGGTACGATTTTCCGGTCCAGTACGCGAGATTGTGGCGGGCGCGTTTCCCGGGTTTCGCGAAATTCGAGATTTCGTAGTGTTCGAATCCCCGGCCGGTCATGTAGCGATCGATCGCGAGGAGGTGGGCGAGCTGCTCGTCCTCGTTCGGAAGATCGCGAAACATGCGATGCGTTTTCGGAAGGGTGAGGAGGTAACAAGAGAGGTGGGTGATTGGATAGCGCGTAAGCTCTTCCATCGCGCGCTCGACATCGGACACCGCTTGGTTCGGGACGCCGCAGAGGAGATCGACCGAAACGTTCGTGAAGCCGGCAGCGAAGATCGCGTCGAGCGCCGCGAACGCGGCGTCGCGGGAGTGGACCCGGCCGAGGGCGAGGAGAAGATCGGGTCGAAGCGCTTGAACGCCCATCGAGACCCGATTCACGCCGAGGGCGCGGTAAGCTTCGAGACGGGCCCGGTCGACCGAGGAGGGATTCGCTTCCATCGTCCATTCGGTTTCGGAACCGACTCGGCGTTCGAGCTCGAGCGGGGCGAGGGCCCGAAGCATCGAATCGGGCGGGGTCATGCTCGGGGTTCCCCCGCCGAAGAAAATCGTTTCGAGTTTCGGCCCGTCGGCCGGTCCGAGGCGATCGGTCATCGATCGGCATTCGCGGTAAAGCGCGTCCTCGAACACGAGGGGATCCGAAACGGCGGTCCGTTCGGCCCCGATCGAATAGAAGTCGCAATAGTGGCATTTCGACTCGCAAAAGGGGAAATGCACGTACAGAGAGCGCATGCGTCGTGGATGTAACCTGGATCGGGCGGGAATAGAAGCGGTGGCTCTCGATTTTTTCGGCCAAAGGCGTACGCTCTCCTTCTATGTCGAAACTCCTCTCGCCCGAAATTCTCAGTCTTTCGAACGGCATCCCCGTCATTCTCCAGAACAACGACAGCCCGGTCGCCTCCATCTACTGGTGGAATCAGGTCGGCAGCGCGGACGAGAAACCGTCCGAGGCGGGATTCGCTCACTTCCTCGAGCATATGCACTTCAAGGACACCGACGCGAAAACATCCGGCAAAGCGTCGAGCGGTGAGCTCGCCCGCGCGATCGAGAGTTTCGGCGGCGACGTGAACGCCTATACCTCTTTCGACCAAACCGTTTATCACGTCACCTGCGCGGCCCACCACTGGGAGAAGATTCTGAAGGTTTTCGGCGCGATGGCGAAGCCCCAACGCTTTCTGAAGGAGGACTTTCAGCGCGAACGCGAAGTCATTCTCGAAGAGCTGAAGAAGAATGAAGACTCGCCGGGCCGAATGCTCTTCCAGTCGCTATTCACCGCGACGTTCGCGAAGCATCCTTACGGTCGTCCAGTGATCGGTTACACGAAGACGCTCAAGGCCGCGAAGGTCGCGAACCTTGAGGCGTTTTACCGGCGAACGTACGTCGCCGGTAATATGGGAATCATCCTCGTCGGACCGTTCGAAGAAAAGCGGAAGAAGGATCTTTTGAAGATTCTCGAAACGAATTTCGGATCGAAGGTGCTGAAGAAAAAGCCCGCCTTCCACTCGACGCGCGTGAAGGAATCGGAAACGCGCCCGAAGGCGGTCTTCGAGAAATTACCGTTCGACGTGACCACGCCGACCTTGGCGTTCTCGTTCCGGGTGCCGGATCTCATGCACGAAGACATGCCCGCGCTCGACATGCTCGGCGGAATCCTTGGCATGGGCGAGATGTGCCGCCTCTATCAAGCTCTTTTCTACGGAAAGTCGATCGTGAACGACGTCGGCGGCGGACTCTACGTTCCGCGCGATCCGGGAATGATCTATTTCAACGCTGATGTCGAAACGGTCGAAAAACTGCCCGAAGTCTTTTCGGCGATGCTCGACGAGATCATGCGGGTCCAGGACGTCCCGCCGACTGACGCCGAAATCGCCCGGATCATGACGAATACCGAGAGCGAGCGGTACTACGCGCTCCAGAGTGCCGACGGGATCGCCTCCCGGCTCGGCTTCCTACGCTTTCAGCTCGGGGATCTCAGCCACGACGACCGTTACCTCGAGGACCTCCGGAAAGTAGACGCCGCGCGCGTTCAGGAAGTCGCCGCGAAATATTTCGATCTTTCGCGGATGGCCTTCACCGTGATGGTTCCGGAAAAGAACAAAGACTTCGACCTTAAACCGATGTTCGAGATTGCCCATGCGAAACTCGGCGGTGAAAAATCCGCGAAGAGCGCCGCGAAAACGGATCGCCCCGGAAAGTCAGCGGCGATCCTCAAGACCAAGAACGCCGCGAACGATCCGATGCGAATCGTTCCAGAAATGATCACGCTTCCGTCGGGTGTCCGCGTCCTCTACCGTCAGCGACCGACGTCACATGTGATGAGCGTCCAGGCTGCGGTCCTCGGCGGACTTCGCCTCGAAGTGGCCGATCCCGTGAAATCGGCGGACCTCGATCTCGGAACGAGTAATCTCCTTTCGAGCATCTGGGCGAAGGGCACGACCGGGCGGAGCGCGACCGAAGTCACTTCGATCATCGAAGGGTCGGCGGCGAACCTCGACGGGTTCTCCGGCCGAAACACGATCGGTCTATCGTCGACCGGCCTCGCGCGCGACTGGAAGAAGCTTTCCGGGCTTTTCGCCGAGGTTCTCCTCTCGCCGTCCTTTCCGAAGGATGAGCTCGACCTCTCCCGAAAGGTCGTCGAGGATTCGATCCGATCGATCGAGGATCATTCGTCGGCCCTCTGTTCGAAGCTCTTTCACGAGACGCTGTTCGAACATCATCCGTACGGAAAATACGCTTCGGGTACGCTCGAAAGCGTCGCTTCGATCGATTCCGATCGATTGAAGGCGTTTCACCGGAAGTGGCTCCGTCCCGATCGCCTCGTGCTTTCGGTGGTCGGGAACGTAAAGCGGTCCGATCTTGACCGCTGGCTCGAGGATCTTGAGACGAAGCTCGCGGCGCTCAAAGGGAGTCACGTGAAAGGGATCGAGAGCATTGGCGACGAGCCCGAGCTGAAAGGTCCGCGCTGGGTCGATCGCTCGCTCGGCCGGGAGCAGGTTCACATCATCACGGGCGGCCTCGGCCTCCGCTTCGCGGATTCCGAACGGTACGCGATGCGGCTCGCGACGAACGTCCTCGGCGGACAGAGCGGCCGGCTTTTCATCGAGCTTCGCGAAAAACGCAGCATGGCCTATTCGGTCGCGCCGATTTCGATGGAAGGAATCGAGCGCGGCTACATCGGCACCTATATCGGATGCTCGCCGGCGAAGAAGGACGAAGCGATCGCCGGTATCAAGAAGGTGATGGAAGACTTAGCGAAAAAAGGTCCGACCGAGGTCGAAATGCGGAGGGCGAAAGAGTATTATCTCGGGCGCCGCGCGATGGACCTCCAAGGCGACAGCTCGATCGCCAGTTATTACGCGCTCGAGCAGGTCTATAACCTGCCGATCCGAACGGAAGCCGAGATCGTGAAGTCGATCGAGGCCGTTACCGCGAAACAGGTGAAGGATTTCGTCCGAAAATACTTCGTCGAAAACAATGCCGTAACCGCCGTCGTCGGGTGACCGAAAAAAAAGGAAAGGGAAAGGGGGCCCGGAGGCCCGCACCTTTCCCTTTCTCGCGTTGGGCGCCACTCTCAGAGACGAACGGTTTCGCTTCAAACCGCGCGCCAGGCGCACCGACAGAATTTCAGAACTGTCGCGGGATTTACTCAATGCGACGGGGGATGTCAATACACCGAACGGTTCCTTCGTAGATTTCTCACGCGGTGGGCCCTAGACTGGAAAAACGGGGTTCCATGACTTTCCTAGGTTCGTTTTCACTCACCTTTACCGCGCTCTTCGTCGCTCTGGATATCACCGGGACGGTTCCGATTTATCTGAACCTCACGAAGGACCTCGCGGTAGCCGATCGCCGAAAAATCGTCGACAAATCCATGTTCGTCGCCCTCCTCGTCGCGCTCGTCTTCATGGGGGCCGGCGAAACGATCTTTCACCATCTCGGGATCAGCCTGAACGACTTCCGAATCGCGGGCGGGCTGATTTTGCTTTTGATTTCGCTGGCCGACCTCCTCGGCGGCCCCGAGGTCGTCCAGAAGTCCTCGGGCTCGACCGGGATCGTTCCGCTCGCGGTTCCGCTCATCTCCGGACCGGCCGTCCTCACGACATTACTTCTACAGGTTGGCTCGGTCGGTTACCCGGTGACGATTCTTGCGCTCCTCGCGAACTACGTTCTTGGATGGTTTATTCTCCGGCACTGCGACCGTGTGACGAAGTGGATCGGCCGCGACGGCACGGTCGTGATCTCGAAGATTGCGGCGCTCCTGCTCGCGGCGATC
>JAYVXM010000212.1:0-1962 GCA_043785205.1 Bdellovibrionales bacterium | reverse complement strand
GGGGTCGAAGGCCACGAAGGCCGCCGGATTGAACATGGCGTCGTATCGCGAACCGGGCCCGAGGATGATGCCTTCGCTCTTCAGGGCCGATCCCGTCCGAACGAATCCCGGATAATCGGGCGGAAGCGAAATCGCGTCCGCGTAACCGACATGCCGGGCGGCGGACTGGTTCCCCGGCTTGATCAGGTCCGGGTTGATGTGCCACCTAAGAACGGTCTTTCGCGGCGGATCGCCCGGAGCCGCGAGAACTGGAGCCGAAAGGAGCAGCAGTGCGAGCGCTTTAAACGAATTTCTCACTGAACTCGCCCTCGCCGACGCCGTCGAGGGATGGAATGTAAGTGTAAACCTTTTTCTGGTTCTCATTCTCCGTCTCGATATTCACGGGACGCTTCCAGATCGCCGCGAGCGACCGCATCGTTTCCCGGGTCCACTTCACGTCGAGGTCCATGCCCATGTGCTTATGCCAGAGGAGGAGTTCGCCCTTATTCAGGTAATTCCCGTCGGTCACGTAGATGAAGGGTTGCCCGCGGTTCGTGAGTTGGAAGAGCAGCTTCTCGCGGACTTTTTTGAAGTCGCGGTCGATGATTTCGTACTGGTTCGTCCGGCGGTTGAATCCGTAATTATAGAGCTTCTGTCGCTCGCAAAAATCCTCGGTCATATACTGATCGAGGAACGTGATGTCGTTGCAGACTTTCCGCACTTCGAAGATCTTCGCGCGACCGAGGCCGAGTTTTTTGTCCCAGTTGAGTTTCCCGCGAATATCGTCGTCTTCGTCGTATTCCTTACCGAACGCGCCCCGGTCCCACCGGTCTTCGATGTCCCGGAAAAGCTCGATCCCCACTTTGTACGGGTTCAGCCGGCCCGGCTGGGTGACCATCGTACCGGCGTGCGAGTCGCAGAAGTCGATGACTTCGGAGGCTTTCAGCGCCTTCGTCGTCATGATCTTCGAGTGCCAGTAGGAGGCCCACCCCTCGTTCATGATCTTCGTCTGGGCCTGGGGCGCGAAGTAATAGGCTTCGTCCCGAAGCATCGCGAGGACGTCGTGCTCCCAGGTCTCGAGCGGAGCGTTCTCCATTAAGAAAAGGAGGACGTCCTTCTGGGGCTCGGCGGGATTGCGGAGGTCCACTTTCGCCTGAGCCGCGATTTTTTTCCGCTGGTCCTCGAGGAATTCCGGCGGATTGATGAACTTTTCCATGTAACCGCGGTCGACCTTAAGCCGGCCGGTCTCGGCGGGCGGCGGCTCCCGATCCGCGGCGTCCGTGCGATTATCGGCGCGCGTAGTGGGAGCAAAGGGCGCGAAAGCGTCGATCAAGTTTTCGAGCGCGAGCACGCGGTCGATGAAGTCCTCGACTTTTTCCTGGCCGAGCTTGTCCATCAGATTCCGGATGCGGACGGCGTGATTCGCCATTGTATCGAGCATCTTGCGGTTCGTTTTCGAGAACCAGTAGTTGTTCTTGAAGAAGTCGACGTGGCCGTAGACGTGGGCCATGACGGTCTTTTGCTCGACCATCGTGTTCGACTTCATGAGGTAAGCGTACGAAGGATTCGTGTTGATCACCATTTCGTAGATCTTCTGGAGCCCGTACTCGTACCCTTTGGCCAGTTGGTCGAAATCCATGCCGAACCGCCAGTGCGGATAGCGGACGGGAAATCCGCCGTAGGCCGCGAACGCGTTCATCTGGTCGTGATCGATCATCTCGAAGATCGTATCGAAAAAATCGAGTCCATAACCGCGCGCGTACCCTTCGATCTCGTCGCGGACGCGCTTTAGTTCGGGAGTCAGATCGGAGGAGTCGAAACCATAGGCCATGGTTACTTCCCCTTCCCGAGAAAATCTTTAATCGACTGGAGGATGCCTTCCTTGTTCTCAATGCGCGAGAGAAGGACTTCTTCATGTTCGGCCCCGAAGTGTTCGACGAGGTCTTTGTAGAACTGACCGGACCCGTAACGCGACTCGACTTG
>JAYVXM010000211.1:0-19763 GCA_043785205.1 Bdellovibrionales bacterium | reverse complement strand
CGGCTTCATCTTGTCGACATGCCCGTGGTGTTTCCGTTTGAGCGAAGGCTTAAAGAGGAAGACGACCGCGCCGCCGAAGATGAGCATCCCGGCCATCACTCCCCAGAGGATCTTTCGGCTCTGCTCTCCTTCGGGGCGTTCAAAGGCGTAGCCGCTATGTCCGGCGTCGCGCTTCGGACGCTCGTTCGCGTGGGCCTCAAGAAAGCTCGCGTACTCGACGAGGAGCTTCTCGCCGTCGAGGCCGAGGAATTTTCCGTAATTCCGGATGAAGCCTCGGACGAACGGAAGGGCCGGCAGATCCACGTACTGATCGGCCTCGAGTTGCTTGAGAATCTTCAAACCGATTTTCGTCGCCGACGAGGTTTGCTCGATCGTCAGCCCGCGCCGTTCGCGTTCGGACTTCAAGAATTCTCCGAGGCTCTTTTTGCGCTCTTCGGTCATGGAATCTTTTTCAGCCGTTCCATCGCCGTTTCGCTCGTCTTCGAATCCGGAAAATTCTGCCGGATTTCGAGGTACTTTTTCCGGGCATCGTCGAGCTTCCCCTGGCGCTCGTACATCATGCCGAGCGCGAGATGCGCGTCCGCGAAAGCCGCGCATTGCTTTTGGGTCGCGCGCTCGTAGAGCTTCGCCGCTTCAGGGAGCATTCCCTTCCGAACCATAAGGTGGCCCCGGTAGTAGTAGGCGATGCAGGAATTGATCGGATCGTCGTTGATTGCACGCTGAAAACGCTGATCGGCCCGCTCGAAATCGCCCTTTCGATAGTAAAGGATTCCGAGGTTCGTGTTCGCCTTGAAGGACTCCCGAAAAACCGGATTGTCGCCGGCTTTGATGAGCGCCGGTTCGGATTCTTCGAGCCGGCCGGCGTCGAGGAGGAACTTCCCGTACGTGTTCAGCGCGTAGGGGTTTTCGGGATCAAGGTCGATCGACTTCTTCATTTCGCGGAGTGACGCCGGGAAATCTTTCCGGTAGGCGTACGCGAGCGCCTTCGCGTGGAAGATCGGCGCGTACTTCGGATCGAGCTCTTCCGCTCGGGCGAGAAATTGGAGCGCTCCGATCGGATCGCCCTCCATGAGGGAGCCGTTCGACGCTTCGATCAGAAGTTGGGCGCGCTCGCGCGGGGATTTAATCGGATTCCCGTCGAGCGGATGCTGAGCGGGAGTGGCACAACCCGCGAGAAGGAGTGAGAAGGCGAGGATCCAACTGCGGTTCCGGCTTGCCAAAAGAACGGGAAACATCTCAGATGAGGTTAAATCCTGACCACTCGGAGTGTCAAATGACCATCTTGCCAACCCAGCGATTCCAAATGCCTCTTTTCCTCTCCCTCATCCTCGGCGGCCTAGCGCTCACCTCGATCACCCCCGGCGCCTTTGCCGGCGTGCTCGAGGTAAAACCGGGCGAAAAATCGATCGAGGGCGTGAAGCTCGCGAAGGACGCGATCTTCCAGTCTGAAGGGAAGCCGATTATCCTGAAACCCTACGCGACCGGAATTCGGAAAAAGAAGGTCGCCCTCTTTTGGGCGAAGGTCTACGTCGGTCAAATCTTCTCCTCGGACGGACTGACCGTCCCGCCCGCGTCGATGGAGGAAGCGCTCGCGATCCTTTCGAAGCAGCCCGTGGTCGCCTTGCGACTGACTTTCCTCCGCGACGTCAGCGCCTCCCGCCAGAAGGATGCGTTCGAAGATTCTCTCGAAACGAACGGCGTCGATCCGAAATCCGCGGCGCTAAAACCGCTCTTCACTTTCGTCGAAAAGGCCGGCGAAGCGAAGGACACGCTCAGCACGACGATCGTCTTCGAACGCCGGAAGGACGGATCGGAATGGATCCACTACGAAAACGGAAAGGGCGAACTCCAATCCCAGAACTTCGAAAAGGGTACGATCGCGAAAATCCTGTCGATCTGGGTCGGTAAGCCGGCCGACTCCGGAATGGAACGCTTGCATAAACAGTTCCTCGGCAAAGAGGACTGAGCGCGGGACTCCGGAGAAACGGAGCTTCTAAAAACGAAGAAGGGACGGACCTTGCGGTTCGTCCCTTCTTCGTTTTGAAACGGGGAGATCAGCGATGCAGGAAAGCGTTCAGCGCTTCGTTCGTCGAATCGATCGGCGAGCGGAAGAGCGTCCACTCTTCGATCGCGGAGCGGTCCGCGAATTCGCAGATGCCGTATTGATTTCCAGTCGTATCTTCCGCGATCACGACTTGCCCGCCGACGTGGATGCAATTCCCCGACGCCGGGTTCGGAAGGCCGGCCGAGGAACCGCCTCCTCGAGCGACGCCGATCGCGTCGCGGGTCGAGCGAAGGAATTCGAGGACCGCCGTTTGGCGTGTTCGAAGTCCCGAGTACCGGTAGAGCGTCCATTCGTCGATCATCGCGCGACCGAGCACGCAGTAGCCCGCTTCGCCGATTTGGGTCGAAAGCACTTGGAGTTTCCCGTGAGCGACTTCCACGCAAAATTTCGCGGCCGGGTTCGGAAGGCCGGCCGAGGAGCCGCCCCCCGCGAAGGCATTCAGAGCGCCGAGGGCCAATAGGACCGAAATAACCATTTTCATAAATTCCCCTTTGGAACGATTTTGAAGAGACTTATCGCGGAGGGGGATGACGCGCTACGATATTAACCTCAAAAAACAGCCCCATTTTTAACTTTTTATCAAAGTTATCCTTCCTTTAATTTGATAAAGAATCAACATGCGGACTTTGGAGGCGAGCCATTACCGAGAGGTTCTCGCGTTTCACATCCAGAACTCCGGTCGTCGGGGATACCGGAGCGAACTCGCTCAAGCGATGAAGGTTCACTCCTCTTACCTCACGCGCGTGATGGCGGGCGAGGCCCACCTCACCCCGGACCAGGCGGCGGACCTCGCGGGGTTTTGGGAACTGCGCGAACCGGAAGCGCGCGCATTTTTACTTCTCGTCCTGCGCGAGCGCGCCGGCTCGCCGGCCCTTCGCCGTTCCCTCGAAACGCAGCTCGCGGAAATCCGCGCCACCGAGGATCGTTTGAGCACGCAGATCGACGCGAAACGGTCCGACGCCGAGAACCACGCGCTCTACTACTCGAGCTGGCACTATCCGGCGATCCACGTCCTCCTCCTGATTCCCGCGAACCGCACACCGGCGAAACTCGCAACCCTCCTCCAACTCCCGGTGGCCGCGGTGATCGCCAGTCTCATCGAACTTGAAAAGATCGGGCTAGCGAAGCGGACCGGGGAAGAATGGACACCGATCGTTCGCGACCTCCATCTCGCCGACCAAGCGCTCTGGACGCCGATCATCCACGCCTCATGGCGCCAAAAGGCGGCCCTCCGAATCGCCGAACGGCGGGCGGACGAACTCCATTATTCGGGAATTCACGCGTGCAGCAAGGCGGACGCCGAACGCATCCGCAGGCTTTGGCGAGCCACGCTCCTCGAATGCAGAAAGATCGCGAGCGAGTCGCCGCGCGACGAAACCCACTTCGTCTTGCTCTTCGATCACTTCGGTCTTTAACGGGAACCCCGACTATTCGGCGAGCCGCCGAAGTTCGGGATCGGCCCGTTCCCATGTCGCGCGAGCGCGTTCGCGAAGGGCCGGAATTTTATCTCCAAGTCGGCGGAGATTGATCAAGCAGAGCGCCTGGATGGACTTCGCACCGCGCTGACTCGGCCCTTCGACGCAGTCCCGGAGCTCGCCGTAAAATTCTTCGGCCTTTCCGGGCCATTTCAGCGCTTCGTCGAGGCGCGGGGCGAGCGCCACCGAGAACGCCACGAGCGATGGGGGTGGAACGTGCGGGTTCTTCGTTACCTCGTCGCGCATCTTCTCGAGGGTCGGCGCGAGCGCGGTCACCGGTTTCGCCGCGTTATCCGGGGCGCGGGGGGAGACGGAAGCACGCGGCGGTTCGACGGTTAGAAAGGAACCCCGGTCGACCGCGGAAGGGGGTTCCGACGAAGCCGTCGGGGGAGGCGGAGGGACGCGGCGGACCCAGAAAGCGACGAGGATCGAGGCGACGAACAGAATCGGAATGATTTTTCGCATCGGCGACGCTCGTTAACGGAGGCCCGTCGAGGTCATGTCGGGTTGGCCCGTCCGCGGAACCAGAGTTCTTCCCGCATAGTCGACGATGACCGCGTCCGCGATCGCGCGATTCAGCGAGGAGATTCCCGCGTCTTCGCGCACTCCGCGGTAATAGTATTCGCCGACGGTATAGGCGCCCCACGATTCGTGATCGCACGCCGCGATCCCCGCGAAATCGTGGCCGGCCGGGCACTTCACGTGAAGGTGTCCGCAGTGCATCGTCGCGACGAGTTTATCGGTATCATCGTCGTTCTGGGCGGAACGAAGCGCGTTCAAATCCGCGGTCGAGAGACCGCCCGTGCAATCCGAGTGGCGAGCTTCGTGAAGGAGGATCGCCTGGCGAAATTCGGGAGGGAGCGCGATCGTCTGACCCTTCGCGGTTTGGGTCGCGCTCTCGTAGCCTTCGCCGATCATCATGATTCCGGCGCGCGGGGAGTCGACCGGTATCGAACGGCCTTGGAGGGAGAAAGTGACGGGGGTGTTCGCGACCTGACCGGCGATCCAAAGCATGATGCCCATGTTCGCCGCGCCGACCTTACCGTTCGTCGGCGGCGGGGGAGTCGCCTGACGGAGGAAGTTCTGGTTAAAGAGCGAGGACGGAGTCATCTCGGCCGTTGGATCGGCGGGATCGAAGTACGCATGGAGGCGGGCGTCGAGATAGGCGACGAGGTCAGCGGAGCGGGTACCGCCGAAAATCTGAGTGATCGCGCCGCCGGAGGTTTGGTCGAAGGTCGTGAGACCGGAGTGTTCGCGAGCATGGAGGTCGGCGAGGTCGGAATTCAAAAGCTCGACCGGCGTCGGAGAGGAGGAGGGCGAGTTCGAATCCGGGGAACTACATCCGGAAATCACCGCCAGAACCAAAGCTAAGCAACCCATCACGAACGAAAACGAACTGCGCATAGCCGTGGATTATAACCCACTGTGTCATTTATGACAAGCCCCGCTATTATCTCGTATCTAGCTAATATTAATAAATAAAATTAAACGAGGCGCTCATTCAACTCTGCACTCACGAAACCCCGCTAGCGGCGAAGCTCTGCGTTAGCGCTGTGGGCGACTACCGAGCGAGGCGAACGACTTCCGGATCCGCGCGTTCGGCCGCGGCGGCCGCGCGGTCGCGGAACGCCGGAATTTTCTGGCCGAGCCGGCGGACGTTCGCGAGACAGAGCGCCTGGGCGCTCGGGGTCATCCGCCCGTGCGGCGCTTCGACGCAGTCGACGAGTTCATTGAAAAACGGTTCGGCTTTATCCGGCGACCTGAGCGCCTCGTCGAGGCGCGGTCCGAGCGAAGCCGCGAACGAAAGTAAAGAGGGAGGCGTGCCGTGAGGATTCGCCGCCACTTCTTCGCGCGTTTCGGTCAGCGAAGGGGCTACGTCGATAACGTTCTTCGGAACGATGAACGCGGAAGTGGGCGAAGCCGCGGGTCGCAGGGTCACGCTTGTCGAGGCGGACCCGGTACCGACGCCGGTTTTAGGTAGGATCCCACCGGTCTCGTTCGATTTAATTTCCGCAGTAGCAGCAGGATTCGAGGGCTGAACCAAGGACGAATGAAGCGCGAAATACCCCGCGACGACGACCGCGACCGCGATCAGAACGAGAACGGACTTCTTCACTTAACGCCTTCGCTCGACATATCCGCGGTCCCCGTGCGAGGCACCAAGACGCGGCTCTCGTCGTCGGCGATTACGATGTTCGCGATCTGCCAAGGGATCGAATTGGACTGCGAATCCATTGCCGGATCGTCACGGACGCCGCGATAGAACATCTCGCCGACGGTATACGCGCCCCAGGGCTCGTTATCGCACGCGGGCTGGCCCTCGTACGGATGGCCGACCGGGCACTTCACGTGCGTGTGCGCGCACGAAATTCCTGAAAGACCGGTATCCGGCGACATCCGAGCATTGAGAATCTGGTCGGCGGTGAGACCACCGCTACAATCCGAGTGCCGAGCCTCGTGAAAGAGAATCGCCTGACGATATTCCGGCGGAATCGTGAAATCGGTTCCGTCGCGGGTCTTCTGGTGGTTCTGCATGTAACCCGGACCGATCATCATCACGCCCGCGCGTGTCGAATCGATCGGAACGCTCTGACCTTGATAATTGAACACGACCGGAATCGTGTTCATCACGGAACTAAACCAGAGTGCGGCACCGATATTCGCGGCACCGAGTACGAGTCCTTTCCCCATCTTCTGGGCGTCGGCGCCGAACGGATCCGGTCCGAGAATTCCCCGCGGCGAAAGCGTGACCGACGGATCCGCCGGATCAAAGTAATGATGAAGGCGCGTATCGAGGTAGTTCACCGCGTCCGCCGTCGTAGGCCCGCCGAAAACATGCGAAAACGTTCCGCCTGACGTTTGATCGAAGTTTACGAAGCCCGGATGACTCGATCCGCGAAGCTGGGCGAGATCGGAATTCAACTGATCGATCGGACCCGGTTCGGGATCCTTCGTCTCCTTGGGTTTACACGCGGTCGATGCGAGAGCGAGGACGGCGGCGAGGAGAACGAGACGAGCGGAGCCGGCTGAGCGAGTAGGATTCAACATGAGGGAGATTTAATGCATTACGTCAAAGAACGCAAACAAAGATCTACCCGCGGCGAGGCCTATACGCGAGTACGCCGGATTCCGATCCCGGACCGGAGATCAGCCGCGGACGAGAACGGCGACCGATTCGACGTGGGGAGTTTGCGGAAAGAGATCGAAAATCGCCACGCGCTCCACGCGCCAGCCGTGCTTCGCGAGCCGCGAAAGGTCCCGCGCCCAAGAATCAGGATCGCACCCGACGGCGACGATCTTCTTCGCGCCGAGACGCTCGAGCGAGGCCGCGATCTTATTCGACTGATCGGCAAGGCCTTCGCGGGGCGGATCGAGGACGACCTCGATCGGACCCTTCGGCTTGAAGACGCCTTTTTCGAATTCCTTCGTACGCCGATCGAGCCAGCGCGGAACGTCGCCGCGAAAAAAACGGTAATTCTCGGGTTGGCCGTCGAAGCCGCCCTCCGGAGATCCGGTGTCGACGCACTCGACGAACGAGTACCGGGCGGCATCGTCGAAGGAGAAGTTTCCGGCCCCCCCGTAAAGATCGAAAAAGTGCGCGCCTTCCGCGATATTTTCGCGAACGAAGGCCTGGAGTCGTGCGTTCTGCTCGTCGTTCACCTGACGAAATCCAAGCGCGCCATGGCGGGCGTTCCAAGCTTTCCGCGTCGTTCCGTCGGGAAGGACTTCGATCTCGACCTTCACTTCGGGACTCGGTTCGCCCTTCGTGATCTTTTCCTCGATCATCGCTTCGGCTTCCGCCCGGGTCTCCGCGAGCACGGCGTTCAGCTCCTCGCGCGCGATTTCACAGCGCGCGACGGCGACGAGATCCTTTGAACGCCGGCCGAAATACCCCAGCGTGACTCCGTCGACGGATTTTCCGTCGGGACCGATCGCGGGCCTCGCCCGCAGCTGAATCCGGTTTCGGTAATTCCAAGGATTCGTCGCCGGAAACTCCTCGACCGGACGGGCGGGTAGCTTCACTTCGGTCCGCGAAAGGGCGTGGAGAGCGCCCGCGAGCTTCGTTTTCCACTGCTGAGCGTACGGAACGTGTTGCCAGGTGCAGCCACCGCACTTTCCGAAGACGGCACAGGGGGGAGTGACCCGGTCGGGCGACGCCTTTTCGAGCTCGACGAGCTCGGCGGTCGCGAATCGGCGTTCTTCGGCGACGACCTTTACGGTGACGATATCGCCCGGTATCGTAAGAGGAACAAAAAGGACCCGGGGGCGATTGGCGCCGAGGTTTTCAGGTGCGACGACTTCACGCGTTACCCCATTGCCTCCGCGCGATAGGTCCTGAATTTTAAGTCCTTTGAGTAAAGTTCCGATCGACATTTCGAACGCTTATGGAGAAGTGGAATGAAAAAGTCAACCAACGAATCCAGTTCCGCTACCCCCATCGTCCCGGCCGCGTCGGAGTATCAAGCTCCCCTCCTTTGGCAGATCTTTTCGATGGAAGGCGGACTCTCGCTTTTGATCATTTTTCCGCTCGTGGTTCTCTTCTTTCTTCGCATGGCCTATGAGTCGGTCTAGTCTTACGCTTCCCGTCGTTTAGCTATCCATTCCCGGACGGTTTTGATACGTGAGTGCCAGCCCCACTCATGGCAAAAAACATCCGAAATTTCTGCATTATCGCGCACATCGACCACGGCAAGTCGACGTTGGCGGACCGCCTCCTCGAACGCACCGGAACGGTGACCGCCCGTGAAATGGAAGCTCAGCTCCTCGACTCGATGGACATCGAACGCGAGCGCGGAATCACGATCAAGGCCCAGTCCGCTCGGCTGAACTACAAGGCGAAGGACGGCCAAACCTATATTTTGAATCTCATCGATACGCCCGGCCACGTCGATTTCACGTATGAAGTCTCGCGTTCGCTCGCCGCCTGCGAAGGCGCGGTCCTCGTCGTCGACGCTTCCCAGGGCGTCGAAGCCCAGACTCTCGCGAACGTCTTCATGGCGCTCGAGAATAACCTCGAAGTCTTTCCGGCGATCAACAAGATCGACCTTCCGTCCGCCGATCCCGCTCGCGTGATCGCCGAGATCGACGAAGTCATCGGCCTCGTCGATACCTCCCGCGCGGTGATGTGCTCGGCGAAATCCGGGATCGGCATCGACGACATTCTCGAAGCCTGCGTGAAATATTTTCCGGCGCCGAAAGACGCCGACGACGAGCCGCTTCGCGCGCTCATCTTCGACTCGTGGTACGATACGTACCAGGGCGTGATCTGCCTCGCGCGCGTCTTCGAAGGTCGGATTAAAAAAGGGACGAAGATCTACCTCGCCCACGCCGGAAAAGAATTCGAAGTCCAGCGCCTCGGCATCTTCACACCGAAGTTCAAGGATGTGAACGACATCGCCTCGGGCGAAGTCTGCGCGATCGTCTGCGGAATCCGCGATGTCCGGGACATGAAGGTCGGGGACACGATCATGGAGGCGGGCAATCCCGCGAAGGAACCGCTCGGCGGCTTCAAGGAAGCGAAACCGATGGTGTTTTGCGGCGTCTATCCGATCGACGCCGATCAGTACGGCGATCTGAAGGAATCCCTCGAAAAACTCCGCCTGAACGATTCGGCGATCACGTTCGAACCGGAAACCTCGACCGCGCTCGGCTTCGGCTTTCGCTGCGGCTTCCTCGGACTTCTCCACATGGACGTCGTCCAGGAGCGGCTTGAGCGCGAATATAACCTGAACCTCATCACCACCGCGCCTTCGGTGATCTACAAGGTCACGAAGACAAATGGCGAAACCCTTCTCGTCGATAATCCGGCACGCCTGCCCGATCAGACCCTAATCGAGCTGATCGAAGAGCCTTTCATCAAGATCACCGTCCACATGCCGTCCGAATACGTCGGCGCGGTCATGGGCATCCTGAACGATCGCCGCGGTTCCCAAATCAAGATGGATTACGTGACGAAGGACCGCGTCTCGCTCCTCTACGACCTTCCGCTCAACGAGATGGTCTTCGACTTCTTCGACAAGCTGAAGTCGTCGACGAAGGGCTATGCGTCGATGGATTACGAGCTCTCCGAGTACCGACCCGCCGATCTCGTGAAACTCGATGTCCTCATTAACGGCGAACCGGTCGACGCCCTTTCGCTCATCATCCACCGCGAGAAGGCCGCCATGCGCGGACGCGACCTCGTAAAAAAGATGAAGGAACTCATCGACCGTCAGATGTTCGAGATCGCCATTCAGGCCGCGATCGGCTCGAAGATCGTCGCCCGCGAGTCGATCTCGGCCCTCCGAAAGAACGTGACCGCGAAATGCTACGGCGGCGACATCTCCCGGAAGCGAAAACTCCTCGAAAAGCAAAAAGAGGGCAAGAAGCGGATGAAGCAAATCGGGTCGGTGGAAATTCCTCAGGAGGCCTTCTTAGCCGTGTTGAAAGTGGATTAAATGAGCAGACGGAAGGCTGAGAAAGAAGCCCGGAAAGTGATCCGGGATTACAGCTTGGCGATCGGGGCATCGATCGGCGTCGCGCTCTTTATCCGTTTTTTCGTGGTCGAAGCCTACCGGATGCCCTCCCGCGCGATGCAACCCGCGGTCGAAGCCGGGGACACGCTCTTCGTCGCCAAGTACGCCTACGGCCTCCGGATCCCGGGCGCGGACCGGCGCCTCTCCGAACATCCCCCGAATTACGGCGACGTCGCGGTCCTCGAATTTCCTGAAGAACCGGGTCGCGAGTACATTAAACGCGTCGTCGGCCTCCCGGGCGACAAAGTCCAGCTGATCAAGGGCGCCCTCGTCCTGAACGGAAAAACGATCACCTCGCCGCCGGTCGGCGAGGCGCTTTGCACGACCGAATCGCTCCCGAACGCGTTCACCTACTCGGTCTGCATGGAACCGCCACTCCTCTCGACCGAGACGATGATCACCGTGCCGCCGGGCCACGCCTTCGTCGTGGGGGATTTCCGAACCGCCCCCGACGAAATCCGAAAACTCCGAATCCAGGGCGTCGTGCCGTTCACGAATCTGCACGGTAAAGCTCAGTTCGTATGGCTCTCGATTCAGCCGCCGGCCTCCGCGTCGGGCGGCGACTGGTTTTCCCGTATCCGCTTTAACCGCATTTTTCAGAGGATCCACTAATGCTCATCCCAGGGATTACGCCATGAAGCACCTCCTCGCCGCCGCCGACCTCAGCCCCGCCGAGATCCGATTCCTCCTCGACGCCGCGAAGAAATTCGCCGCCGTCGAATCGGCGCCGCTCCTCCAGGGAAAAACCGTGGTGAATTTGTTTTACGAAAACTCGACCCGGACCCGGACGAGCTTCGAAGTCGCGATCCGGAAGCTCGGGGCCGGGACGCTGAACTTCTCCGCCTCGACCTCCTCGGTCGCGAAGGGTGAAACCCTGATCGACACCGCGAAGAACATCGAGGCGATGGGCCCGCACGCGATCGTCGTTCGCCACGCCTCCGCCGGCTCGCCGCTCTACCTTTCGAAGAACGTCTCCGTTCCGGTCATCAATGCCGGCGACGGCTTCCATGAACACCCGACCCAGGCGCTCCTCGACCTCTACACGATGGAGGAAAAACTCGGCGACGTGAAAGGAAAGCGCGTCGTGATCCTCGGCGACATCGCCCACTCGCGCGTCGCCCGCTCGAACATCCACATCCTCCGGAAAATGGGCGCCTCGGTCGCCGTCTGCGCGCCGCCGACTCTTCTTCCGCCAGTCCCGGAAACCCTCGGCGTCGATTTCGCCTACCGGCCGGAGGAGCTCCTTCGCGAAGCGGACGTCGTCATGTGCCTCCGGATCCAGCTCGAGCGTCAGAATCGGATGCAGCTCCCATCGCTCGCCGAGTACTCCCAGTTCTGGGGGCTCTCGCGCGAACGCGCGAAACTCCTCAAACCGGGCACGATCGTCCTCCACCCGGGCCCGGTGAATCGCGGCGTCGAGCTCGACACCGAGGTCGCCGACGGTCCGCGCTCCGCGATTTTGAACCAGGTCTTTAATGGCGTCCTCATTCGGATGGCGGTCCTCGCCACCGTGATGGACCAGCCGAAACTCGAGAAATGGATGAAGGGAACCTCCGCGTGAAATCCGAACCCTTGCTCATCAAGAACGCCCGCATCGTCGATCCTTCTCAGCGAATGAATCAGGAGGGCGACATCTGGATCGAGGATGGCCGCGTCCGCGCGATCGAGAAACCCGGCCAGATCCCGGCCCGCCCCGGAATGCGCGTGATCGAGGCGAAGGGAAAGATCGTGATGCCGGGTCTCATCGACCTCCACGTCCACCTGCGCGAGCCGGGGCTTGAGTATAAGGAATCGATCGAGACCGGGACGCGCGCCGCCGCGGCCGGCGGTTTTTCGTCGATCGCCTGCATGGCGAACACGATGCCGGTGAACGACACCCCGTACGTGACGGCCTACATCCGCGAAAAGGCGAAGGCCGTCGCCGCTTGCCGCGTGCACATCGTCGGAGCGGTCACGAAGGGGCTCCGGGGCGAGGAGCTCGCGGAGATTGGCGGCATGGTTCAGGAGGGCGCGCTCGCGATCTCCGACGACGGCATGCCGGTCATGAACTCCTACCTCATGCGGAAGGCGATGGACTACGCGAAGGCCTTCGGGATTCCGATCATCTCGCACGCCGAGGACGCGAACCTCGTCGGCAAGGGCGTGATGAACGAGAGCGCGCTTTCGAACGAGCTCGGCCTCCGCGGAATTCCCGCCGCGGCCGAGGAGATCATGATCGCGCGCGAGATCGCGCTCGCTCGCCTCACCCGCTGTCCCGTCCATATCCAACATATTTCGTCGGCGATCGGACTCGAGCACATCCGCCGTGCGAAACACGACGGCCTCCCGATCACGGCCGAGGCGAGCCCACACCACCTCACCCTCACCGAGGAATGCGTACGGACCTACGACACCGCATTCAAGATGTCCCCCCCGCTCCGGACCGAAAAGGACGTCGAGGCGCTCCGTGATGGCGTGAAGACCGGCCTCGTCGACGCGATCGCGACCGACCACGCCCCGCACGGGCTGATCGACAAAGCGGTCGAATTTGGGGAAGCCTCGAACGGGATCATCGGGCTCCAAACGGCGGTGCCGATCACCCTCCAGCTCGTCCACGACGGAATCGTTTCGCTCGACCGGTGGGTCGAATCGCTCACTCTCGCGCCGGCCCGGCTCTTGAAGTTATCGCTCGGGACGCTCAAAGTCGGGGCGGCGGCGGATCTCACGCTGCTCGATCCGGAGCGGGAATGGAGTTTCACTCCCGAGGCGAACCTCTCGAAGTCCCCGAATTCCCCATTTTTCGGCACGAAACTCCGGGGAAAAGTCCTTTTGACACTGGTGGACGGAGTCGCTAAATACTCCGAGGCAGGACTATGAACGCGAAAGAAAAATCGATCCCCGGCACCCTCGTTCTCGAAGACCGCGACCATCCGGAAGGAATCGCCTTCGAGGGGTTTCTTTTCGGCGCCGCCGCCGGCGCGAGCGAAATCCTCGCCGCTCAGAAGAGCGGCGGCCTCGCCCGCGATCGCGGTTACGGGGAAGTCTGCTTCAACACCTCGCTGACCGGTTACCAGGAGATCCTGACCGATCCCTCTTACTACGGCCAGATCATCTGCATGACCGTCCCCCACATCGGGAACACCGGCGTGAACCGCGACGATCCCGAGAGCGCCCATCCGTGGTGCGCCGGCTTCGTGACCCATGAAATTTCCGACCGGACGTCAAACTGGCGCGCGGACGCGGGAAAACTCGGCGAGCTCGACGCCTACCTGAAGGAAGCGGGCATTCCCGGTTTGTACGGGGTCGATACCCGCGCCCTCACCCGCCACATCCGGACCCGCGGCGCGCTCCGCGGAGTGATCCTGCCCGCGGCCGAACGCGCGAAGGCGAAGGAGCTTCTCGCCTCGTTGCCGAAGTTCGAAGGCCGCGATCTGATCGGGGAAGTCTCGACGAAGGAAGCCTACCGCTGGCCGCACCCGAAAGCCGCCACCCAAAAAACGACGAAAATGGGTGAAGCGGAAGTTCCCCCCTTCAATCGCGCCGCCGGCGGAAAAACCGCGAAACGCCATAAAGTCGTGGTGCTTGATTTCGGCACGAAATGGAATCTCCTTCGCTCGCTCGATGCCCTCGGGTGCGACCTCGATGTGGTACCCGCGAATACGTCGGCGAAAGATATTCTCGGCCGCAAGCCGGACGGCGTCTTCCTCACGAACGGACCCGGCGATCCCGCCGCCGCTCCGTACGCGGCCGAAACGGTTCGCGGTCTCGTGGGTAAGGTTCCGCTCTTCGGGGTTTGCATGGGCCACCAGATCCTCTCGATCGCGAAGGGCGCGAAGACGTACAAGCTCAAGTTCGGCCACCGCGGCGGAAACCAGCCGGTCCTCGAAGTCGGCTCCGGCCGCGTCGAGATCACTTCTCAGAATCACGGCTACGCCGTCGACGAGAAGTCGCTCCCGGCGGATATGAAGGTGACCCACGTGCACTTGAATGACCGCACCGTTTCGGGCGTCGAAGTCGCCGGCGGGAACGCGTTTTCGGTGCAGTACCACCCGGAATCCTGCCCGGGCCCGCACGACTCTCGCGTGCTCTTCGAGCGCTTTATCGCGATGATGGAGGCGAAATGATTCGGGTACGATCCGCAGCGCTAGCGGGCATCCTTACGGCGCTCCTCGCGACGGGATATTCGTGGCCCACGCTCGGATCGCGCGCGCCCGCCGAAACGGGTAAGTACGAGGAACGCGAACCGATTCCATCCGAAATTTTCATTCCGACCGCCGGTAAACGCCTCGCCTGTTTCATGACGATCAATTCCGTCGAGGAAAAAGCGACGTTCACGAAGAACCTGAATCCGGCCGAGTGGGACCTCGTCGAATTCGTCGGCACCACTCCGGGCGCGCCGACGAGCGGATGGATCGACGCCATCTGTAAATCTGGGATCCAGTGCGATCTTGAAGTCATTTCCGGTCATTTCGCCGGGAATTTTTTCGGCAAGAGCGGGATGATCCTTTCGCTCGAAGAGATGAATAATCATTCTTGCGCCGCCGACTGCTCCGGCGTCCTGAACCACCCGCGCGAGGTCTACCTCTTCGGGTGCAATACGCTCGCGGGCAAGGATCACGACAGCCGCACCCCCCAGGAGTATTTCGACATCCTCGTCGCTGACGGAATTCCGCGCGATCAGGCCGCGCGAATCGTCGAGGACCGGTACAGCCCGTTCGGGCAGGACAATCGCGGGAAAATGCAGCGCTCGTTCTCGGGCGTTCCCTATCTCTACGGATTTTATTCGAAGGGCCCGCTCGGCGCGGACATCGAGCCGATCCTGAAGAAATATTTCCAACAGCTCGGGGACTACACCGCCCATTTCGATCAGATCGCGAAGAACGGAATGAACGCGACGAAGAATCCGAATCTCGTCATCGGCGGGCTCCTCGCCGGGAAGAATTTTTACCAGATTCCCGGGCTTGATCCGGGGAGCGACGAATACGAGGCAAACCGGCCGATCTGCGCACTGTCGGATGGCCGAACGCCCATCGGCGATCGCGTCGACGTCGCGATCCATCTCCTGAACGGAGACCGAATGATCTCCTTTCTCCCCTCGCTCGAAACCTTTTTCCGGCTGAACTACCGACAGATCCGGGACCAGGCCGCGGACAAATTCCGTTCGATCCAGAAGCTCGAGAAACCGCGCGCGATGCTCCTCGCCTCCATCGATACGGTCTTTCTCTTCGCGACGAAACTGAAGTGGGTTCGATTCGCGCGCGAAATCGGCTGGCTCGACGACGCCGCGCTCGACACTCGACTGCAGGACCTCGTCGCGAAAAAATTCGCGGAAACGCCGATCGCCGCCGACATCGGCACCGCGGTTTGCGACGTCGGTTATCACGGATTCCTCGGCCTCGATTTCACCGCGGTCCTCTCCGTACTCCGCGCCGACCACTGGACTACGCGTTCGGCCGTCCGGGCGATGGGCTGCGCGGGCCTCGCGCGGTATCCGAAATTCAAAGCGGCGCTCCTCGCCCGCCTCGCCTCCCGGTCTACGCGTACGAAGGACGATACCTATGCCCTCGCGAGTCTCTTCGGAAGTTTCGCCGTGAAAGCGCCCGACGCGGACGACCGCGCGCTCCTCGGCGAACTCGTCCGGGCCTGCCGCGACGTTCCCGACGCGACTTCGGCGGAACTCTGTCCGCCGGCGCTCGCGAACCTCGCTCCCTCCGATCCCGCCGCCCGCGATCTTGCGCTCGCCCTCCTCGCCTCGGCCCCGCCTCGCCTTCAGGGCGACCTCGCACCGGCTTTCATAGGTTTCGAGGACCCGAACCTCCGAATCGAATCCGCATTCGCGGATCTCGCGCTGAATTTACCGCTCCCATTCGCCTACGGCGCGGAACGGTACTTCGACTCCCGGCCCGCCGTCGATCCCGCCGCTCGCAGGCGTCTTTGGGACCGGATCCGCGATCCGGGAACCGGCGCCCGGCGGACGACCGGACTCCTTTCAGCGGTCCGGAACGCTTCGATTGATCCGACCGAACTTTCCGTTGTCCTCGCCGCGGCCCGCTCACGCGGACTTCTGGAGACCGGCGAGCGCCTCCTGCTCGCGGAGCTTCGGCTCTTCGCGCGAAACGGCGGCAGCGATGCCCAGCTCCTCGACGCGTTTCGAGAAAATCGGTACGCCGTTTTGACGTACGGGCCGCTTACCGCTGATCTGTACGCCGAACTCGATACGCCGCGACTGAAAGCCCATTTCCGGAAGGTCCCCGAGTCCGCCTCCCTCCTCTGCGACTTCTTCGCGAAGAGCGCCGAAACCTCGAATTACGACGGTTTCGGCGAAGCGACTCCGCGCTCCGTTCCGGCGCGAAAGTGCGGCGAATTCCTCCGCTAACCCCTTTCCGTGAACGCCGTTTCGGGATGGAAAAGGATCCCCCGACCCGCTACCCTGGATTTCCATGAGCGCTTCCGTCTCGCCGGTTACGGCCTCCACCATCCAAAAATACCTCGATCCCGTCGTCGAAGAATTCACCACCGGCGAGTATTACCGCGAAGTCTACGCCGCGAAGCAGGAATTCTTCGAAAAGGCCGGGATCGTTTACGAGGACGATCCTGAATACGATCAGCGGATGTCGATCTTTATGGACTGGTACATCTTCGAACGGGATCTCCCGGGCGTCGATCTCTCACCGATCAAACTTTTCTTCCGGAAGAACAAAGAGAACCTCGGGACCGAGGAACTCACGATTTATCGGGATTTCTGCACGACGGTGCACTCGATTTTTCGCCTCCGTGGCCGCGCCTGGTTCGGTGGCGGTCTGAAAGTCGAAGACCTCTTTTCAAAGAAGAGCTACGTCGTGATGGAGACCGATATTCACCAGGGGTTCGCCCGCGGCGACCTCTTCGAAGCGCGCCTCGTGCCGTTCAAGGGAAAGTACGAGTTCTCGAAAGGCTTCTGCTTCCACCCGATCGAAATGGAGTCGTTTATCCTCGGCGAGATCAAAAAGGTTCGATACCAGGATAAGGCGCGTCAAACGAAGCTGATCCTTCAGCTTTCAGCGATGAAACTTCGTCATATGCGTTTCAGCCACATTGACGTGAAACACATCTATTCATTCGATTCGAAGTTCGGCGATTGAAATCGCAGCGCATTCGCGGTGGGAGGATGTCGCATCTTGCAACAACCGTAGAAACACTGATGCAAATCACTACAAGTCTATGATATTGTTGAATTTTGTTGGCAGAGTCCGAGAACGGGCGTAGTATTTATTTAAGGCATTCAACCGCCGAAAACCGGGTCCTCCGGGGCCCCTCTCAAAGGATATTCAAATGAAGAAGATGCTTATCGTTCTCGCCGCCCTCGCTTCCTTCGCCGCTTTCGCTGACGAAGCCATGAAGACCGAAACCTCCTCGAAGACGGAAACCACCACCGCTGCCAGCGGCAAGAAGAAGACGAAAAAAGTGAAAAAAGAAAAGAAGTCGGAAAAGACCGAAACCGCTCCAGCGGCCGACGCTACGGCTCCTGCCAAGACGAACTAATCTCAGTTCGCTTTGAATGTTTAAACCCCGGACACCTCGCGGTGCCCGGGGTTTTTCTTTTGGCGGGTTCGTGAGAAGCTGATCCGCACTTCCCATGTTTGCCCCGCGTAAAATCTTAGCCATTAAACTGCGCGCTCTCGGCGACACCATCTTGATGACGGCGCCACTCCTGGAGCTTCGCCGAGCCTATCCGGGGGCCGTCATCCACGTCGTCGTGACCGACCTCTGGGCGCCCCTCCTTGAAAATCATCCCGGCGCCGATCGGATCATCCCGTACCAGCGCCATTCGGGCGCGGCCTCCCGCGCGAAGGCGATCGCTCACCTCGCCATCACGCTTCGGAAGGAAAAATACGACTGCGTCGTGAACTTCCACGCTTCGCCGTCGAGCTCCGCGCTCGCCTACGCGATCGGAGCGAAGGTCCGCGCGATCCATTTCCATGGCCACCGCGATAAAAACCGCTACTCGACGACGAGCGTGCCCGGAAAGGGCGTGCTGAAACCGGTCATCGAACGCGATATGGATACGATCCGCTCGTTCGGGCTCAAGATCCCCGAGGGAAGCCTCCCGACGGTCTTCCTCGAAGAGTCGGAAGTCGCCCGCGCGCGGGCGCGCATCGGCCAGATGGGACTCTACGGGCCGATCCTCGGGCTCGGAATCGGCGCGAGCCGGAACACGAAAATCTGGCCCCTCGAACGATTCGCGGCGATCGCGATCCGCTGGTGCGACCAATATCGCGGCTCGATCATCGTCTATCACGCCCGCGGCGAGGAGGCGGTTTCCCGCCGATTCTTCGACGCCCTCGATCGAAAACTCGTCGAATGGTATTCCGATCCGACGGCCCGTAAGGCCGTGCGCGCGCGGATCCTCGCCGAGGTCCAGCTCCCGCTCCGGCTCCTCGCTTCGATGTTGAAAACCAATTCCCTCTACCTCGGAAACGATTCCGGTCCGAAACATCTCGCGGTGGCCGTCGGAACGCCGACGATCACGCTCTTCGGCCCGGAAGATCCGTTCGAATGGCACCCCTATTCGATCGAGAAGCATCCGATCCATTACCTCGAAGGGCTGAAATGCCGGAACGATCAGGAACCGGGCTTCCGGCCCTGGTGCGGCCTCCACGAATGCGTCGTCGAAGAGCATCGCTGCATGCGTTTCATCACCGAGGACGAAGTTTTCCGCACGGTCGAGCGGATGGCGCACGGGATGCCTAACCCCATCCCGATCCGGTCATGAGTCCGCGGCGGAAGATTTCCGCAGTACTCATCTGCGCGAACGAGGAACGCTATATCGCGCGCGTGCTCGCGTCGGTCGCCTGGTGCGACGAGATCGTCGTCGTCGACGCGAAGAGCGCCGATCGAACGAAGGCCATCGCCGGCGATCCGGCCGCGCCGTGGGCACCGAAACTCCGGTGGTATGAACGCGAATGGGAGGGTTTTCGGAATCAACGGAACTTTGCGCTCGATCGCGCGACCCACGAGTGGATCCTCTGCATCGACGCCGACGAGGAGTGCACGCCGGAACTTCGAGCCCGCCTAGAGTCACTCCTCGCCGAAGAGAATCCTCATCCGTACTGGAAGATCCACCGCCAGGAATATTTCCTCGGCCGGCCGATCCGGTGGGGCGTCTGGAATCCGAGCTATCAGGACCGCTTCTTTCGGAAAGAGGGCGTCCGCTTCGTGAACGAGATTCACGAATACGCGAGATTCCCGGACGAAGCGCGCCGAATTCACGAATCTCTCCTCCACGCTCCAGACTTCGATCCGGATCGTTTCCTCGCGAAGATGAACAAGTACACGACGATCGAGGCGCGCGACCGCGTCCTCGCCGGCCAGCGAACGAACGCCTTCCGGATCGTCACGACCGGTCCGGCGATGTTCCTGAAAAATTACTTCTACTATAAGTCCTACCGGGACGGGCTCCACGGCGTCGCGATCTCCGTCCTCGAGGGCGTTTCGCGCTCCGTTCGACACGTGAAGATGTGGTGGATGCAAAACGATCCGGACGTCCTCCGGATGATCACGGAGAAACGATCGTGAAGGTTTCCGGCTTCACGATCGTTCGGCACGGCACGAAGTTCGATTATCCGTACGTCGAATCGCTCCGCTCGCTCCTTCCGCTCGTCGACGAGCTCGTCGTGAACGTCGGGATCGGCGAAGACGATACACTCGAGCGCCTCCGCGCCTTCGCCCGCGACGAAGGCGGCAGAAAGG
>JAYVXM010000210.1:0-6650 GCA_043785205.1 Bdellovibrionales bacterium | reverse complement strand
CTCACGGCGTCCTCTCGGGGCCGGCGATCGACCGGATCAACGCTTCGACGATTAAACAAGTCATCGTGACCGACACGATCCCCCTCACCGAAGCGGCGAAATCCTCCGGAAAAATTCTCCAACTTTCGGTCGCGGACATTCTCGCGGAAGCGATATACCGAATCCATAACTACGACAGCGTTTCGCAGCTTTTCGTCTAGGACCGTGAAGGCGCGCGCGTGAAAATGATCGTCGGCCTGGGAAATCCGGGCACTAAATACGAAACGACCCGCCATAACGTAGGTTGGCTCGCGCTCGATCGGATGATCGAGGATTGGAAAGCGGTCGGGCCGAAGAAGGACGGCCAGGCCGAGGTCTGGACGGCGACGTTTCGGGGCGAGAAGGTTCTCCTCGCGAAGCCCCTCACGTTCATGAATCTTTCCGGGCGCGCCGTCGCGCCCCTGATGCAGTTTTACAAATGCGCGCCCGCCGATCTCGTCGTCGTCTACGACGAAGTCGATCTCCCGCCGGCCGCGCTCCGGCTGAAGACCGGCGGCGGTTCCGGCGGTCACAATGGGATCAAGTCGCTCGACGAATGTCTCGGACAGACTGAATACCATCGGATCCGGATCGGCATCGGGCACCCCCGCCAATTCAATCCGCAGATGGACGTCGCGGACTGGGTTCTCGGTCAATTCTCGCAGTCCGAATGCGACGCGCTCGACCCGACGCTCGACCGCGTCCGCGAGGCGACCGAACTTTTGATCGTCGGTGAGACGAAACGGGCGATGAACATTTACAACACGGTTCCGAAATCGGAAGCGGGCGAAGGGAAATAGTATGGGATTTAAGTGCGGCATCGTGGGGCTTCCGAACGTCGGTAAATCGACGATTTTCAACGCGCTCACCTCGGGCAAGGCGGAAGCCGCGAATTATCCTTTCTGTACGATCGAGCCGAATACGGGCGCGGTGAAAGTGCCCGATCCGCGACTCCACAAGATCGCGGAGTGTATTCCTCCCCAAAAGCTCATTCCGACCGAGATGGCGTTCGTCGATATCGCAGGACTCGTGAAGGGCGCCTCGAAGGGCGAGGGCCTCGGGAACCAATTCCTCGGACACATCCGGGAAACGAACGCGATCGCGCACGTGGTCCGGTGCTTTTCGGATTCGAACGTCGTTCACGTCGACGGATCGGTCAATCCCATTCGCGACATCGAAGTGATCGACCTCGAGCTCATCCTCGCCGATCTCGAGGCGATCGGAAAAAAATACACCCAGCTTCAGAAAGCGGCGAAGGGCGGCGATAAGAAAGCCGGTGCCCAGCTCGGCGTCCTTGAGATCGTTAAGCCGGCGCTCGACGCCGGAAAGCCCGCCCGCTCGCTCGGCCTCACTGAGGAGCAGCTCGGGCTTATCCAGGACTACAACCTGATCACCGCGAAAAAAGTGATGTACATCGCGAACGTCGACGAAGCCGACGCGGCCGATCCGACGAAGAACGCGAATCTCGCGATGGTGATGGAACATGCGAAGAAGGAAGGGAGCCCGGTCGTACCGATCTGCGGAAAGATCGAAGCGGAGCTTTCCGAACTCGATCCCGGCGATCGCGCGGGTTTCCTCGCCGACATGGGAATGGAAGAAGCCGGCCTCGCGCGCGTGATTCGCGCGGGCTACGGACTCCTCGGGCTCCAGACCTATTTCACCGCCGGCGAAGTCGAAGTCCGAGCCTGGACGTTCGAAAAGGGATGGAAGGCTCCCCAGTGCGCGGGCGTGATTCACACCGATTTCGAAAAGGGGTTCATTCGGGCCGAGGTCTACTCCTATGAAGACCTCATGAAGTACCGCACGGAGGCCAAGGTTAAGGACGCCGGCGCTTTACGCGTAGAAGGCAAAGACTACGTCGTGAAAGACGGCGACATCATGCACTTCCGCTTCAATGTCTAACGGTGGCGGGGCCAGGCGCTCGTCGGTTTGCCTCGCGGCGGCGTCGGGGAGGACCGGGGAGTCGGCGCGAGCTTAGGCTTCGTGAGCTTGCAGGTCGCGCGGCCGAGGTCGAGCTCGCCGGTGTCGGTGAGGCAGTCGAGGATCGGCGAGATCCGCTGGCCGTAGGTTCGGCCCGCGAACGCGAGGCGGTTCCCGTTTTCGACTTCACAGGGGTTGTCGAGGGTGCAGAGCGCGCCGGCGACGTTCGTGGTGTTCAAGATTCCTACGACCTTCAACGTCGTTGGATCGAGCATCGGAGTCCCGGCCCAACCGTTCGGCGTCGGACACGGATCCTTCAGCGCGTACGCGCCCGTTTCGGTCCAGACGTCCTCGACCAGAGTCGAAACGATGTGGGAAACCGCGCAGAGTTGCTTTTCCTGCCATTGGCCGGCGATGAGCTGAACGTCCGAATCGGGTTTCGCATCGGTCGCGGCCAGTTCGTAGATCTTCGCGCCGCGCGCTTCGAGATCGCGATAAGTCAATTTGAGTTCGATGAGGGCGACGTCCGTCCCCGTTCGCGTCGCGTAGAGAACGCGATTCGCCTTCACGGTTTCGGGCGCTTCCAACCCCTCATAGAGCGAAATTTCGCTCCGGTCGAACGGAACGTTCACGACGGCCTCTCCGGCCGGAATCGATTTCGTCGTCGCGCAACGGCCGCTGGACAGCAGAACCGCGGGTTGATCGGCTCCCCGACCGAGGCGCACGAGCACTCCGGAACACTTCATCGCGACCATTCCCCGGAGGTCATCGTTCGTCGCCGGATAGCCGGCTTCGAACGCGAGCGCGCCAAGGCTCACGAAAGTGATCGAAATCGCTAGAAGCTGGGTCGGTAGAGGTCCAATCCCGAGACGCATGTTTTCCCCCGCTCAGACCGTGGGATTACCGGAGATCGTGCGACGAGTCAATTCAGGTTTATCGGGATAAGTTCGCGCGCGAAATCATAGAGATACGTGTCTTCGTCGTTCGGAATCCACGTCCGGTCTCCGACGCAAATGCGAAAGGCATCCGGATGTCCCCCCGAATTGGCCCCGACATTGAAGAAGCCGATCACGAGGCAGGCGTCGTTCACCGAAGCGGGCGGAGCGAGATCCGTCACCATGACCACGTGGGGATCGGTCACCTTATAGCGACCGGATCCGAGGACGATCCGCGGATAAAATCCATGCTCGAGGTAGAATTGGATCTTCATCCGCAGGGCTTCGAGCTCGCCGCGGTCCGCGATCGCCTTGAAATTCTTTTCGTAGATGTAGCGATACGAGGAAACCCTTCCCGTATTGAGCGCCCACTGGTCCGCGACGTGGCGTGCGAGGTATTCGCCGATTGCCGATTTCGAAAAGTCGATCAGCGAGCGGAACCCCGGAATGACCGCGGTTTCGTCCCGCATGATCGCGTCGACGCGTTTCCGGTAAAAAGCGAGCCATTCTTCGGGGTTTTTCGCATAGACATAGGGCTCGGACTGGGTCGGATCGAATTTCGCGAAGTACGCGAAGTTCCGGGTCACCATCGTCATGCCGTGACAATAGCCGAACTTCGTCTCGACGAACTCCCAGTCGTGGTAAATGCCGAGCGCGTCCTTATAACCGAAGGAGAGAAAACTTTGGGTGAGATCGGCGGGTTGGAGTTGGAACGGAGATTCGGCGAATCGGCGCGCGGCGGCGGCGGCGGAGGTACGGAATCCAGTATTGACGATCTCGTTCGCGGCATTCCAGGCGACGTATTGCTCGAGGAGTCCCATTTGGGTCTGCCGGCCGGTTCGCGTCGGATGCCGCCGTAAAAGAAATGCCGGTCCTTTGTTCA
Source organism: Bdellovibrionales bacterium (assembly GCA_043785205.1). Classification (GTDB taxonomy): domain Bacteria; phylum Bdellovibrionota; class UBA1018; order UBA1018; family UBA1018; genus JACMQW01. The sequence goes on along the minus strand of JAYVXM010000210.1, from coordinate 2,894 downwards.
CGCGGACCTGCGCGTCGGCCGCCGGGACGAATGCCCCGAGGAAAAAACCGATAAAAAGAAAAATAATACAACGCGTCATGCTCGCCTTTATTACCACGAAAAAGGGCGCGTTCGCCGGCTTTTTTTCGCCCGCGTGGAGGATGGAAATGCCGAATGATCTCAAACCGTTGTCGGCGGAGAACGGTAGTAAATCCATTCGTGGAGTCCGGCCGAGACGTAGTCCGGAATTTCGCCCACCTTCCGGTAACCCAGCTTCTCGTAAAAGGCATGGGCCTCCCGATTCACGTCGGTGGCGAGCAGAAAAATTCCGTTCGGGCGAAGAAAGGCGGCTTCGAGGTGTTCAAGGAGCGCCCGGCCCGCGCCGCGAGTCTTCGAATCCGGATCGACCACGATCAATCGAAGATAGCCGCTCCGTCCGAAAGCGCCTTTTTTCAGGAACCACGCGAATCCCGCGAGCGCGCCGTCAGCTCGAAACGCTCCGACGACCAGGGCTCCGGGATCGCCGATGTGGCGGAGGAGAACGGGTTCGAGCGTGGCCCGTTTCGTTCCGTATCTTTGGAAGAGGGGATTTCTTTCGACCCAGTCGTAAATCGGATCCAGTTCGGTCGGGAGGAGCGCGCGGACGGTGAACGGCATGGGCCGATGAAATCAGAAGAGATCGGACAATGGCAAGAACGGACCGACGGCTTCGACCTCCGGCAAGTTCTTCAGGAAGCGGGCGATGCCCTCCGGCTCGTTTCCGTTTCCGTGAACGAGAATGACGCTGCCGGATTTCGGTTTTTCGCCGAGGGCGAGCCACGCGTCCGCGCCGATCGGAATGAGGGAGTGTCGCGCGAGGGCACGGATCCATTTCTCGCTCGAAATCAGGCCCGGAAAACGAAAATAAACGGAAGGAATTTCGCCGCGGCGGAGGAGTTCGATCTCGACGTTCTCGATCTCGCGGTCCGGATTCACCCCCGATTCGAGGAGGAAGTTTTCCTGCTCCTTCACGCCGGGACGATAGGGATGGGTATCCGAATGATTGACCCACGTCACGTCGATCTTCCGCTTCTGGACGAGCTGGACGATCGTATCGAAGTCGCCTCCATGGCGCCGGAGCCACTTACCGCTGATCGAAAGCGCGACCGGAATCGGCGCTCCGATCCGGCCGCTGAGCGTCTCGAGAGCGTCGAAAAACCGATATTCAAAACGTTCGCGGGAGGCGGGACAAAAATCCGCGGTGAGGAAGAGTCCGTTCACGGCGTGAGTCGCATGGATCACGCCGTCGTTCCGAAGCGGAAACGGCGGCGAGGTCGCGGAAGTGAGGGCCTTGCCGTACGGGGAAACGTTCGCTTCCGCGGCATTCGCCGGGTTTTCGCAATCGAGGTAGCTCGGGTCGATGAGCTTCGTTTCGAAGGTTTCCGTATCCACGACGAGCAGGCGCGGAAGCCCGTCGACGTGCATCGAGCGGAAGGCATGGAGAAGCCGATCGGTTTCGTGCTCCTGGCAGTCCATCGAAACGATCGCGAATTTCGTCACGTCGTGGGCATAACCGGAAGTGACCGAAATCCCGAGGAGATCGAGGACGGCGACGAGAACGTGAAATCCGGTCTTCATTGGCGCAACTTATCGGAACTGGTACGGAGAGTCAATTTGCGCGGATCGGTTCGATCGCGAAAGATATTCGAGGGTTATGGACGCGTCAGTAAGCACTCGCGATGTCGAGGCGAGCGACGACCGCCGGCGGAAGCGTGAGGCGGGCCGCCGCGACGAGGTCGGCGAGCTGATTCAGATCCGTCGCGCTCGCGATCGGGGCAGTGATGGCCGGTTTCGCAAGCAGCCAGGCGATCGCGACCGTCGCCGGTTTTGATCCGAGCTCGGCCGAAACTTCGTCAAGCGCCGCGAGAATTCGCATTCCGCGAGTCGTGAAATATTTTTCCACCGTGCGGATGCCGCGCGGGCTCTTCCCGAGATCGGCCGGCGTTCGATATTTCCCGGTGAGAAACCCTGCGCCGAGCGAATAGAACGGAATCACCGCGAGGCCCAGGTCCCGGCACGTCGCCTCGAGCGTCGTTTCGAAGACTTCCCGGTCGTAAAGATTGTAGCGCGGCTGGAGACAGACGTAGGCCGGAATTTCGAGTTTCCGGCTCGCCTCGGCGGCTTCGATCAGCCGCGCGGCCTTGAAGTTCGAGGCTCCGATCGCGCGTACCTTTCCCGCTTTGATCAGCGTGGCGTAGGCTTCGAGCGTCTCTTCGACCGGGATTGATGGATCGTCGACGTGGGACTGATAAAGGTCGATCACGTCGGTCTTCAAGCGCCGAAGCGAATCCTCGACGGCGTTCATGATGTGCCCGCGCGAAAGTCCCTTCTTGTCGCCGCCGAATTCGTGGCCGACCTTCGTGGCGAGGATGACCCGGGAACGTTTTCCGGACTGGCGAAACCATCGGCCGAGAATCGTTTCGGATTCGCCCCCGCGGTTTCCAGGTACCCAGGTCGAATAAACATCCGCCGTGTCGATGAAATCGAAGCCGCCATCGACGAAGGCGTCGAGGATGCGGAAAGAAGTCGCTTCGTCGATGGTCCATCCGAAAACGTTTCCGCCGAAACAGAGGGGCGTCACTTCGAGATTCGATTTCCCGAGCTTCCGCTTCGCGATCACGGCGAAGCCACCGGAGTAGGAACGGGGGCGATCGGAGGAGGAGTGGTCGGCGCACTCGCACTCGGCGCGGAGGAGGCCCAGAAGGTATCGGTCGTCGTCACGCGTTCCCCTTTGATTCGGAATTTGTACCAAACATCGTTTCTAAAAATTGTGCCCACGTAGTCCCGGGTTTCTTTGTACGGGATCTGTTCGACGAACTCCATGAACGAACGTGAAGCGCGGCCTTCGCGGACCCAGCGATCGACGGCGGTGGGTC
>JAYVXM010000209.1:0-1966 GCA_043785205.1 Bdellovibrionales bacterium | reverse complement strand
GATCGCTTTTAGGCAATCCTCGACGGCGATTTTTATCATAGACGGCAAGTTTTGCCGGCTGGCCCGAAATCCGGAATCTCCACTTCCGACGTCGGAAGTAAAAATCCCTCTCCGACGAACACTTTAAATCTTTCCGGCGTAGCGCGCGGACGATCCGAGCATTTCTTCGATCCGGAGGAGCTGATTATACTTCGCGATGCGATCGGTTCGCGAAAGCGAACCGGTCTTGATCTGTCCGCAGTCGGTGGCGACCGCGAGATCGGCGATGAACGTATCTTCGGTTTCGCCCGAACGATGCGAGGTCACCTGGGCGTAGTTCGCGTCCTTCGCCATCCGCATCGTGCGCAGCGTTTCAGTCACGGTTCCGATCTGGTTCACCTTGATCAAAATCGAATTCGCGATCTTCTTGTCGATCCCCTGTTTCAGAAACGTGATGTTCGTCACGAAGAGATCGTCGCCGACGAGTTGGATTTTCGCGCCTAATTTCGCGGTCAACGCGGCCCAACCGGTCCAGTCGTGCTCGGCGAGCCCGTCCTCGATCGAGACGATCGGATACTTCGCGACCCAGTCCGCGTAAATGTCGTTCATTTCCCCGGCCGTCCGGTCTTTCCCTTCGAACGCGTACTTCGGACCGTCCTTCGGCGAGCCTTTCGCGAGGAACTCGCTCGCGGCGCAGTCGAGCGCGAGGAAGACCTGTTTCCCGGCCTCGTACCCGGCGCCCCGGATCGCTTCCATGATCAATTTCAGGACTACTTCGTGGGGATTCGCCCCCGGCACGGCCGGCGCAAAGCCGCCCTCGTCGCCGACGCCGGTCGAGAACCCGCGGTCGTGGAGGATTTTCTTCAACGTGTGAAAAATCTCGCTGCCGCAGCGGAGCGCCTCGGAAAACCGCGCGAAGCCGCGCGGGACGATCATGAACTCTTGGATCGCGAGCCCGTTGTCGGCGTGCTTTCCGCCGTTCAGGATGTTCATCATCGGAACCGGAAGGGTCATTCCCTCGGAACCGTAGATTCCGGCGAGCACGCGGACGGTCGGCGTCCCGGTCGCGACGGAAGCCGCGCGCACGTAGGCCATGCTTACGCCGAGAATCGCGTTCGCGCCGAGCTTCGACTTCATCGGCGTTCCATCCATCGCGATGAGCGCTTCGTCGAGCTGCTCGAGCGAGTCGAAGGTCTTTCCCTTCAGCGCCGGGGCGATCGTCGCGTTCACGTTGGCGATGGCCTTCAGTACGCCTTTTCCTTGGTACCGGGACTTATCTCCGTCGCGGAGTTCGAGCGCTTCGCCTTCGCCGGTCGAAGCGCCCGACGGAACGATCGCGGTCCCCTTGGCGTTCGGGACGCTTCCGCCAGCAGTTAAGTTACTGACGACGAGATCGACTTCGACGGTGGGGAATCCACGGGAATCGAGGATTTCGCGGGCGTGGATGGACTCGATCTTCAGGGCTTTAAAGTTTAGCATGGGCGGAACTTAACCACAGGGGCCGCGCGTCATTCAATCCGGAAAAACTCCGTCGATCGTGGTACGGCGAAATTCGAAAATCGCGCTTACATCGCGTTTCACGAGCCAACCGGCGACGAGATCACCGAGAATTCCGAACGGAAGGCGGAAGCGAACTCGGTCGCGCATCAGCGTTCCGCCGTCCTTCGCCTCGAATGTATGCGTGTGGTGCCAGAGCGCGTACGGACCCTTCAACTGGTTGTCCACGAAGCGAACGCCGGGGACCCACTCCTCGATCCGCGTCGTCCATGCGATCGGAATCCCGTGCACTTTCAGGCGATAGCGAATGAGCGTTCCTACCTCGAGTCCGCGGGTGCTCATCTCGACGACGCGAAAACCGAGGAACGACGGCGTCATCCGTTCGAGATTTTCCGCCTGGCTGAAGAACGCGAAAACCTCGGGCACCGGTCGCGGGATCCACTGCTCGGATTCGAGAAGGTAACCCCCCATGGATTTCGTGATCTTCATG
>JAYVXM010000208.1:0-6670 GCA_043785205.1 Bdellovibrionales bacterium | reverse complement strand
CCCGGCCACAAGAAGGGCTCGGACGTCCACAAGGCGGCCGTCGTCGGCGACATGGTCTGCGATCCGTTCAAGGATACGTCCGGTCCGGGCGTCGCGATTTTGATCAAGGTGATGAGCGTCGTCTCGCTTCTGGTGGCTGGGCTCATCGCATTGCGATGAAGTCGCCGGTCTGATCGCTCTGCGCTAATCTGATCGCTCTGCGCTAAGGCGACGGAGCCGACGCTCCCGCCCGCCTTAACCGGTAGAGAACCGTCTGCACGACGATCATGAGGATGAAACAGGCGAGTCCGACTCCGAGCACGAAGTGGTTCGTCTGGTCCGGAATTTTTTCAAGGAGAAACGCGACGGCCGCCGTGGCTGCCCGGTCGATCAGGCTCTCGAGCGAAAGGATCGTCGCGCGGTACTTCGGATCCGGAATCGCCTCGTTCATGACCTGACGCTGAATCGGGTACGCGAGCCCGACCGCGACCGAGAAAATCACGAGCAGAATCCCGGTCCCGATCTGGGCGACGAACGGAATAAACGCCACGGCGATTCCCATGACGACGGAAAGGATGAATACCGACTGGATGTCCGTGAAACGCTTGCGCATCCAAGCCGGGCGCGCCGATCCGGCCGCCTCGAATAGGGACATCATCCCCATGATCATGCCGTAAGCCGGAAGCGCGAAGCCCTTTTCGTGAAGAATCGGCTGAAAAAGGTTTACGAAAAGCATTCGGTCGAGAACGAAAATGACGACTCCCTGGAACATGAGGGTGAGAAGCCAAGGGGACCCCGCCACCATCCGCGCGGCGACGCGCATCGAGATCCGGTGCCGCTTAGGAGGTGCGGATGCAAGCTCCGTCACCGTCCGGCCGCTTACCGCCGCCTCCGGGCCGGCGTCGTGCCCGAAGCGCGGCAAGAGCGCCGCGAATCCGAGCGAAAGGAACGCCGAACCCGCCGTGAGCCAGTACGGAAGCGTCAGGTGCCAAACCATGAGGAAGCCGATGACGGCGAAGCACGCGATTTTACCGACGAGCGAATACGCGCGGGCATTTCCCTCGACTTGCTTAAAATCGGCGTGGGCATTCGTGCGCCGGAGGTATTCGAAAAGGTAAGCCGAAGCAGCGCCGGAAACGAACGACCGCGCGAGCGCGATCAGGAGCCAGTGGACGGTAAACCCCTCGAAAGTCGTGACATAAACCGCGATGAGGTTCGCGATCACCAGCGTGACCGAACCGAGCATCATCGAACGGATGTAGCCGAAGCGATCGGCGAAAAACCCCGTCGGAAGCTCGAGCAGGCAAAAGACCGCGTAATAGATGCTCTGAATCCGGAAGATCTGGGAGTCCGACAGCCCCATCCGCTTTTGATATTCGAAGTATACGGGGATCCAGAAAAGCAGACCGAAGGTAAACTGGAACCAATAATAGAGCCGAATGACCCGCTTCCGCTCGGAATGGGACGGAGGTAGCGGATGATCGAGAACGCCCGCGTTCACGCCTACTCCGAGTAAGGGCGGACCTGAAGGATTCCGATGCCCGACGCGCCCGCGAGCCACTCGATATCGACCGGCTGGCTGAACGTATAGTCCGGCGAAAAATGGCTCTGAAGGAGGCGGCCCACGAACGCAAGCTTCTGGAGCATCGCCGCCTGATCCCCGCTTATTCCTTCGGCGAAATCGCCGAGGCTGAGGGTTCGGCCGCCGCCTTCGACGGTGTTGTAGATCATCTGGATCGGAAGGACCGAGCCCTGCACGACCTTTTCGACCGAGTTCATCGAGACGTTCATATAGACGTTCCGGAAGTCCTTCGGATTCGAAGGATTCGTCGTGACGAGAACGCCGCCGATATCCGACTCGATCATCTCCTGGATGATCACGCCCATGTAGCAATCGTCGAGCGAGATGCCGACCTGTTGCCGGAGGCGAACCGAGCGCGGGGAAAGGAGCGAAGCCCAGACTTCCTTGAGCGAATCGAATATCTTATCCGCTTTCGTAACCGAGGAGATCGACTCGTAAATGCCGGCCGCGGAAAATCCCTGCAGGTCTTCCGCGTTCGAGCTCGACCGAATGACGAACGACGAAACGCCGGAGAGGTGCTTCGCGATTTCCGCGTCGATGCGGTTCCGGATCTTATCCGGCATGCGGACGGCGCGGATCATCTGCTGGAGCTGGAGGCAGAGCGGCTCGACTTCGCGGACGCCGAGCTCGAGCGCCATCTTGAGCTTGCCGACGCCCTGCTGGATCTGGGACGAACTTTCGAGAAATTCCTGCTGTACGGAAAAAGGAATCGCGATTCCCTTCGGGACGCGAACCGTCTTCCGCATGAAATCGTGGGTCGCCGTCGCGAGATCGGCGGTCTCGGAGACGCCGAGGAACTTCGCGAGGTAGGGCATGAGATTTTCGCGCGGCGGACGCGGGATCCGGTAGAAGCCGAGCATCCGCTCGCTGCCGTTCGCGAGGAGGTACCGCATTTCGCCGAGGTTCGCGGCCTTCGTTCCGTACTTGTACCGGTCGGCGGCGCGAAGCTGATCGAGCGAGACGATCGGCGTGTTCGCGAGCTCGGGAGACTCGATTTCGACGCGATTCACTTTCCAGGCGGGGGCCTGCACGTCAACCGGCTTCTCCGCGCGCTTCAATGAAAGCTCGGAGGCCGAGTTCTCGACGGTATACTCGACCCACGATTCGTGGAGCCCTTCGCGCTCGATCCGATCGAAAATTCCGATTTGGATGCAGTTCGGGATCTTCCATCCCGACGCGAGGACGTTCGTGTGGGAGAGCGGCGTCGTGTGGTGGGCGTTGATGATGCCGGAGATCCGCGGAATATCGTCAGGAACCCGGTGCATGACGACGATGTCGAACCACTCGATCGTGTGGGCGACCCGTTTGTAATCCATTTCCGTGCGGAAAGCGCGGATGCGGCCGACCGTCTTACCGGGATTGAGCGCGATGTACCGCGCTTGGGCGAAGAGTTGGTGCGAGAAGATCCGCGGAAGCGCCGCCGGGTCGATTTCCTTCACGATCGCTTCTTGAAGCGTATTCGCCGGCTTGAAGAGGACGGGAATGAGCGGATCGATCCAGTCCTTCAGGAAGCCGAAAAAGTATTCGACCATCGCCCGGTCCATCGTGTCGACTTCGACGGTTTCGATCGTGAAGAACTGAGTATCGGGGCCGGCTTCGGGCGTTTTCTGGAGCGAGAGGATGCCGAAGAAGAAGCGGCGGTCGTGATCGAAATAAACGGTCTGGTTGAATGCGTCGATTTCAGCGTCGATCTCGCCCGGCTTGCGACCGAGAATTTGTTCCGCCACGTAATCGGCGTGGAACGGATACCGATTGTTGTTCACGAAGTGAACGCGCCCTTCCTGGCGATCGAGCACGACCTTCACGAACGGGTAGCCCGCGAGTTTGCCCGCGATTTGGGTGAATTGGCTTTGGGTCAGCTTCTGGCCGGAAAAGCCGGCAAGAAGGCCATCGGAGTCGGGGGGCAACGACGGGACGAGGGCGGCATTTGACATGGCGCTCGATTAACCTGAACTACGCAGCGGGTCAAGACCTGATTCTAATGCTATTCCCGGCAGTTAGGAGCCTAGCGGAGGAGTCCGAGCGCCCGCTGGGCCCATGGATCGGTGAAGCGGGATTCGGGAACCGCCGCGAGACTATGGAAGAGTCCGCTGCGCAGATTTCGCTCCACCGCCGCCGAAAGAAGAGGTGCGAGCGCGTTCAATCCGCCGGGGAAAGCTTCGAGGATACCCGCCACCGCGCGGGGGTAAGCATGCGTGATGGTCAGGCCGTCCGGAGATTTGAGTTTTTCCCAGCCCTGGTAAAGGGCATCGACGACGCCGGCGATCTCTTCCGGACGTAGGCTTGGGTGCGTGGCGACGCGGCGGCCCCAGTCGTCGAAGAAAGGTGCGATCGGTAGGAGGAGTTCGACCGAGCGTCGAAGGGCTTTCGGGGCCCGGAGCGCGAAATACCGGTGATTCTCGGAAGCGAGCGCGGATTTGTTCAGCCGTCCGGCTTCCGCAAGCGCCCCGCCGAAGCGGGCGGCACGCATTCCTTCCGCGCGGCTCGCGCCGTACCCAAAATCGTAAAGGGGGTCGCCGGCGCCGAGGCCCCAGGTTTCGACGCCGCGATCGAGATCGCCGAGGTTCTGGGAAATCAGCGCCGCCGCGAGGGTCATGCCGATCCCGTCGCGCGCCTTTCGGAATTCAAGGTAGATTTTCGCTTCGCGAGTCACCTCGAATTCGATCGCTTCGCGGAGCCGCATCGCGAGCATCGGATCGCGCGAACGCATCGTCGCGTAGGCGGCGACCGCGACCGCGAACCATTCGCCGAAGTGAGCGGAAAGAATGAGCTTCGTGTGGGGCGAGGCGATCCACCGGCGGGAGATTGCGGTCGAGTCCCAGGTGTAGGCTTCAAGGACCGTTTCGGCCATTTCGCGAATCGCGTCGCCGGGAAGATTCGGGTTCCAAAGCGTGAAACGGATTTGGGATTCGAGGTCGGGAGGAGCGAAGGTCGCGACCGAGGCCCAACGCGCGGCGAGCGATAGACGGAAATACGAGGCCGCGTCCAGTTCGCGATCCGGGCCGGCGGCGGTCGCGACGATTTCCGCGAGGTACGTGCGTGCTCGGCGATTCGAGTCGTCGACGCGAATTCCGCCGAAATCTCCGTCGAATAAATAGGGAATGGTGTTTTGGAGCAGGGCGGTCAGGGGCGCGGAGCGGTGAGCACCCGGTATCAATTCCCGTTGGGCGATGGCAGATTCGGACGACGGAGACACGGAGCCCGGAAGCATTCATAGGAGGGTATGACACACGAACCCAGGGCCCTTCAAGCCCTAACCCCCGTGTTTTCGCGATGCGATTTTCGCATCGCACCACGCCCCTTATTCGTTACTATTCCCCCATGGTATACGCATCCGATTCCAAGGTCAGTGCAAAGCACTCGCTTGACTCATTCAAGACGGAAAGTTCGTTCACTCACGACGGGAAAACATACCGTTATTTCAGCATCAAGAAATTCGCGAACGCCGGCGCAGGCGATATTTCCCGCATGCCGTTCTCGCTGAAGATCCTGCTCGAAAATCTTCTGCGCAACGAAGACAACCTTTCCGTTAAGAAAGTCGACATCCAGAAGCTCGCCGCCTGGAATCCGAAAAAAGAGCCGGAAGACGAGATTCAATTCATGCCCGCACGGGTCGTTCTGCAGGATTTCACCGGCGTTCCCGCCATCGCCGACCTCGCGGCGATGCGGTCCGCGATCAAAGCCCTCGGCGGCGATCCGAATCGGATCAACCCGCTTCAGCCGGCCGATCTCGTGATCGACCACTCGGTCATGGTCGATCACTTCGGCACGAAGGAGGCCGTGAAACAGAACGCGGACCTCGAGTTCGAGCGCAACGGCGAACGTTATCAATTTCTCCGTTGGGGCCAGAGCGCGTTCCGGAATTTTCGCGTCGTTCCGCCGGATACCGGAATCATCCACCAGGTGAACCTCGAATACCTTTCGCACGTCGCGATGGTGAACACGTTCCAAACCGGCGATCTGATTTATCCCGACACCATGGTCGGAACCGATTCGCACACGACGATGATCAACGGTCTCGGCTGCCTCGGATGGGGCGTCGGGGGAATCGAAGCCGAGGCCGCGATGCTCGGTCAGCCTTGCTCGATGCTCATTCCGCTCGTCGTCGGATTCCGCATGACCGGCAAGCTTCGTCCGGGCGTGACGGCGACCGACCTCGTCCTCACCGTCACCCAGGCGCTTCGTAAGAAAGGCGTCGTCGGGAAGTTCGTCGAGTTTTTCGGAAACGGTTTGCGAAATTTGACCCTCGCCGACCGCGCGACGATCGCGAACATGGCGCCGGAATATGGCGCGACCGTCGGGCTCTTTCCGGTGGACGCGAAGACGATGGAATATCTGCGTCTCACCGGCCGGGACGCCCAGGCCGCGCTCGTCGAGACTTACTTCAAGGAGCAGGACCTCTGGTACGATCCTGCCAAGCCGGAGCCGCTCTATTCCGACACGCTCGAGCTCGACCTCGCGACGGTGGAGCCGTCGCTGGCCGGTCCGGCGCGTCCTCAGGACCGGATTTCTTTAGGCAAGGTGAACGACAGTTTTTCGAAATACGCGATGGAGCTCGCGAAGGGCGATTCCGCGAAGGCGGGCGCTTCGCACGCCGTCGCCGGAGCCGATTACCAGCTCGAGAACGGCGCGGTCGTCATCGCGGCGATCACGTCCTGCACGAACACCTCGAATCCGGGCGTACTGATGGCCGCCGGCCTTCTCGCGAAGAACGCCGCCGATCGCGGGATGACCGTGAAGCCATGGGTGAAGACTTCCTTGGCTCCCGGCTCGAAAGTCGTGACGGATTATCTCGTCGAGTCCGGACTGATGGCTTCCTTAGAAGCCTTGAAATTCCACGTCGTCGGTTACGGCTGCACGACGTGCATCGGGAACTCGGGGCCCCTTCCCGACCCGATTTCGAAGGCGGTCACCGACGGCGATCTTTACGTCGCGTCCGTGCTTTCGGGGAATCGGAACTTCGAGGGTCGGGTGAATCCCCTCGTGAAGGCGAACTACCTCGCCTCGCCTCCGCTCGTCGTGGCCTACGCGTTGGCCGGCACGATGGACACCGACCTCACCAGCGACCCGCTCGGCGTCGACACCCGAGGAGCCCCGGTCTATCTCGCC
>JAYVXM010000207.1:0-1973 GCA_043785205.1 Bdellovibrionales bacterium | reverse complement strand
GATCCGGAGCGCCGGCGCGGAAGATCCCTGATTGCTTACTCGGGTCCAATCATTCAGATTCACATCCTCGCTATAACCGGATTTCGGCGTGTCGCTGCCGAAAGTGCCGCCGCCGCGTCCCTGAACGCGCGGAATGAGTGGAAAGATCAGGAGCGCGGAAACGAGGAGAATTCCGGACTGATAGAAGCTCGACCGGATGAATCCGGGCGGCAACGACCCGATGACCCCCCGACGGACGTATTCGCCCGCGAGAAAGCGGCATGCGAGGGCGATCGAGCCGGAGATCAGGAACATGAGGATGATCAGCATGACGCTGAAATCGGGAGTAAGCGCGCTGGCGAGAATCAGGCCGATGAAACCGAGGCCCATTCGCCAGCCCCAAAAGTCCTCGCTGCCGCGCCCGAGTCCGATCCAGGCCATACCGATCGGCGCGACGTGAGCGGCGGAGACGATTGGGTGGAGTTGAGTCCGTAGGACGAGTTGGATACCGAGGAAGATCATCAGGAGGAATCCGGTCACCATCCAGAGCGTCTTCAATCGAAAGCGGGAAATGATCCGGATCGCGGTGAGACCCGCGGCGACGATGAACGGCCACGTCTGCACTTCCGTCGTGAGGTAAATCGCGGCGAAGACGAGGACGTCCATGAATTCCGAAAGAGCTCGAGCCCAGAAATCCGGACGACGACCAAGTGGCGGTAGGCCGCCGACGAGAAGCGTTCGGTCGGTCATTCGCGTGAACATTTTGCGGACTTCGGCCGTTTTCATCGGGCCTTCCGTTCTGATTGGACAAGGGCGAGCGCGGTCAACGCGGCCAGCTTTCCGAGGACCTTTTTACGGCCCTGACCGTTCAGAAGAATGAGATCCGCGTTTTCGGCGAGGTAGAAATGGCTCGCGGCTTTCCGAACCGAGTTCTCGAACGCCTCTCCCGAATCCTGACGGATGTCGAGCACGATCTCGGGTTCCTTGAGCACCGGTCGGCGATTTCGCACCATCGGCCCGAGGCCGCGAATGCTTTGATTCGCGACGATCATGCGAGCGTCGTCGGTCCAGTCGTATTTCCGAATCTCGCCTTCGACGACGTCGATTTCCGCGTTCCGATTTCCACGTTCCCCGACCGAAGTCGATCCATCTTTCCGGCGAAGCGAGATCGGCGTCGGCCACACGATTCGCTCGCCGGGCTTTCGGACAACTTTGATCTTCTTGGCGAAGCCGAAGGGATAACTCGTCGCGATCGCGAACCCGTCCCATCGGTAAGTTCCTCGGCGAAGGATTTCCTGATTCGACTGGGCCCGCGCCGATTCGTTCCCGCGGATCTTCGGGAAGAAGGCCAGTGTTCGGAACTCGCCGTTCTTCCATTCGCCGACTTCGAGGCAGAATAGGGTCCGTTTATCTTCGTTATGAACGACAATCCAATCGGCCGTCGCTTCGCGAGCCTTCGCCTGGACCCGGATGAATTCGATGCGGACGGCGGAGACCTGCCGTTCGCTCTGGATGCCGGAGAGGATAAGCCCCGCGAGAAGAAGACTTTCGATCAGGTAGATCGCGTTGTTCCCGCTGGCGAGGGCCGTGACGCCGAGTGCGATCGTAAGGGCGATGTACCACTTGCCGGAACGCGTGACTTCGAGCTTCCGAACCTGGCGTTTCCATTGGAAGCGTTCGCGCAGCTTTCGGACTTTCGAGCGAATCCGCCGCCAGATACGCATTACTTCGGTTCCGGAAACCGCGACAAGATTTCTTGGACCATCTGGGATTTCGCCAGATTCTCGATTTCCATTCCGTTGAAGAAAAGGCGATGGGCGAGGCACGGAACCGCGAGGTCGCTCACGTCGCGCGGAAGGACGAAATCCCGGCCGCGGACGAAGGCGATCGCCTTCGCAGCGTGGAGGAATTGGAGACCGCCCCGGACGGAAACGCCATGGCCGATGCCGACGATATTTCGCGTCTCGCGCACGATCTGCATTAGGTAGCGGAGG
>JAYVXM010000206.1:0-1976 GCA_043785205.1 Bdellovibrionales bacterium | reverse complement strand
TTCATGGTCACGTCTTCGGTGCTCACGAGCAACGGGGTCGACGTGAACCTTCCCCAGGCTTCGCCCCTGACCTCCCAGGCCCAGCCGGAAGGCATCGTCGTGAGCCTTCTTCCGCGCGGGAAGATGGCGGTGAATGGACAGTCGGTCGAGGCGGGTGACTACGGAACGCTTGAGGCGTCGGTGAAGCAAGCGTTCACGATGACGAAATCGCGGCTCGTGATCCTCGAGGGCGACCGGGAATCCTTTCTCGGCTCTGCGATCGAAGTCATGGATGCGTCCCGCAAGGCCGGCGCCGAAAAATTCGCGATCGCGACTTCTCAGAAGTAGGGGACTCCCGGCCTCGAACAGGTCAAGCCCTACGGTCCGGGCCAGACCAGATCGCTTTGCTACGGTCGGGCCGAGCCCTCCCATCCGCAAAGCGATCCTACTAACGAGACTAGAAATACATCGCGGCTTCGAACTCGATGAACGAGGCGACCGGCGCGTTTCTTCCCTTGAACGGCTTGAAGTAGTTCAGGCTGAAGTCCATCGGCATCGGGAAGTGATGGTTCGAGTAAGCATCGAGCAGGGAGACGCTTCCGCCGACGTTGAAGGTTTCGAGGTACTTCTCGGTTTCGTCGCCGAGGTAATTATAGTCTTTCGCGCGGGTGCCGGCGTAGTTGTCACGGGCCTTCCAGTACCATTCATAGTTCGTTTCGATGGAGAACATCGGATTGAATGCGTATTTCGCGCCTACGTTCGTCCAGAATTTCTGTCCGTATTTGGTCGTGACGTTCTCTTCCGTCGACGCGTCCGGGAGGATATCGGACTCGCTGTTTCGAACCCGCATGATCTTCTTGCCGGGAAGTTGGTACATGTAGTGGCTTCCCTGCGAGAAGGTCCACGGGCCCCGATTTCCGGCGGGGCTGTAGTTGATCACGTGAGCGGCGGTGAAATCCCAGGTGCCCGCGCCGTTGTCGACTTCGGTGATCGAGTTCGCCGGATGGGTCTTGCCGGTCGGCGCCGAGACCGATAACTGCCCGGAGTTGATCCAGTATTCGCGCGGCGTCTTCAGGTAATTGTACCGGGCACCCATGTTCACGTCGCCGAGTCCGGTCTGTTCGCTCGAGCCGAAGCGTTTGTACCCGTTGTTCTCGAGCGCGAGCTGCTGGAGCGTCTCGATGTTATAAGAGTCGAGGGTCTGGAGACCGTTCGCGATCGGTTGGAATCCGGCGCCCATCGCTGAAAATGCCTTCTCGTAGTCGGCGACGGTATTGTTGATTTTCGAAAGCTGCGCGCTCGCCCGCACCGTGGTCGTCACGATCGGCACGAGAAAGCCGACCGAGAAGCGATCCGTGATGCCGGTCATGTATTGGAAAACGCTTTGGGACTGGGTCGCCTCGACGTCGACGCCGAGAAAGCCTTTCGTGAGCGCGTCGCCGAGAAGCGGTTTCGTCGGATCGGTCGCGGTGATCGGACCGCCCGGCGTTCCGCTCTTGGAGGCGTCGTAACGAAGGCCCGTATCGTTCAGAAGCGAGACGAGGTTTCCGAACTCGGGGCTGATCGTCGCGGCGAAGCCGCCGATCTTGGCGGCGTCGAGGTTCATATTGTACGGCTTCGTGATGTCTTCGGCGACGCCGCTGTCGTTATAGGTTTGGGTAATGCCGCTGCTCTTCGCGTACATAAAGGAGAAGCGGGAGCGTCCCTTGGGCAAGACGCGCGCATCTTCGGCGTGGGCGAACGTCGTGATGAACGTCGCGAGAGTGAGAATCAGTAACCGTGGCCGCTGGCTATCCCGCTTCAACATGTAATCCCCATCCAAGGGCAGACATTCCCTTGGTCATCCAAATGGTTAGACGGTTTCGGAGGCCCTACCGAGGCGTTCCTGATGCCAGTCGTCCAGGCCTTATAGCGAAAATGACGCGTCGCGTAAAGAACGAACTTCAGGGGTCGAGATAGTTATTGCAGTGCGTCATTTTTCTTCGTTTCCGACCCCG
>JAYVXM010000205.1:0-6688 GCA_043785205.1 Bdellovibrionales bacterium | reverse complement strand
CGGGACCTCGTCACGCGCTCCGGGCGGATGCGCTGCGCTTCGTCTACCGGGAATTCGAAGGGACGCGCGACCTCGTTTGTAAGCACACGATCGCCAATCCGAATTCTCCTTACGACTGGAAGGTCGAATGCTTCGACGGCGCGACGAAATTCGCCGACTATACGGCCCACGTGGCGCTGACCCAATACGATTTGACGGGGACGACGAAATTCTCGATCGAACTCCTCTACTGGCTCACCGGAACGCATCTCCCGAGCGAAGTCGGCTCGACGACCTGGTTCCATTTCGCGTCGAAGAGTGAACTTCAGGGCATCAGCATGTCCCAAACCGTCGAGGGCGGCACGGCCGGCCTCTATTTGGAAATCGGCGCCGCCGCGATTCGACTTTCGAGCTGGGCGCGGTAAACTGGGGTCAGCCATGACCAAGCCCCCGAAAGAACCGGCGTCGAACGGATTGGCCGTTTTCGATCGCCTGAATCAGCGCATGATCACCGAGAAGATTTTCGGCGAGGCGGGCGTGCGCCTTCTTTACGAAAATCCGTTCGGCTCCCTCCTCGAATCGACGCTCCTTTCGCGCTCCTGGTTTTCGCGGGCTTACGGCGCCTACCAAGGATCGATTTTAAGCCGGAGCGCGATCGAACCGTTCATCTCCGCCTTCGAAATTCCGATGGACGATTACGAGAGCGGGCCGTTCGCGAACTTTAACGCGTTCTTCATCCGGAAATTCCGGCCCGGCGTCCGTCCGTTCGAGGCCGAATCCTCCCGTCTCTCCGCGCCCGCCGAGGGCCGCTACCTCTTCTTCCCGTCGGTCGACGAAACCACTCGGCTGCCCATAAAAAACGCCATTCTGAACGGCCCCTTACTTATCGGCGCGAATCGCCGGGAAATCGATCGCCCGGTCGGTCTCCGGGGAATCGACCTTTCGATTTTCCGCGGCGGACCCGGATTCATCGCGCGACTCTGCCCGGTCGATTACCACCGCTTCCATTTTCCGGATTCCGGGCGGGTCGTCGGCCGGGGGCGCCTTCACGGTCCCCTCCATTCGGTGAATCCGATCGCGCTCGCCCGGCGGGGAAATCTTCTTTTCCGAAACGAGCGTGAAGTTACGATTCTCCAGACGAAAAACTTCGGGCGGCTAGCCTACGTCGAAGTCGGCGCGATTTGTGTCGGGAAAATCGTTCAGTCCTTCACGGGCGATCGCGAATTCCGGCGGGGCGAGGAAAAGGGTTACTTTCTTTTCGGCGGATCGACGGTCATCGTCCTCGCCGAGCCCGGCGCTCTCGAGTTCGACCGGGATCTCGTCGAGAAATCCGCCGCCGGACAGGAATGTCTGATTCGGATCGGCGAAGGGATCGCGACCGCGAAACGGGTCTAAACGGCGCCGAAGTCGGGGGACGAAACGGCTCCGATTCTGCCGACCGGTCCCGTTCCGATCGTCATGCCTGGCGGCGAACCCGACGTCGGGAAAGCCCTAAATTCCGGAGTTCATGGACAATCCAGGGATTTTCCGGACTTTCCCGTTCGGAGATCGACCCGCGCTTTCGGCTGGCACCTTCCTCGCAATAACTCCCTGGGGGAAGTGTTCCCGGCGGGCAGTTTCCGTTCAGGGCTTTCCCATTTGAACCCTTCGGGCGCGGGCTTCGGCCGGCGCCCGGTTCTCGCCCGGCCGGAACCTCAGACCGGCCCGCGGCGAACGATCGGCGCTAGGCCTCCACTCGGCCTAGCGCCTTTTTTTTAGGAGCCGACCTAGATCGAAACCCGTTCCCAGCGGATCTCGCCGCGACCGGCTTTCCGAAGGATCGCGTTCGTCTGGGAAAAATGGCGATTCCCGAGGAATCCACGGTGCGCGCTGAGCGGCGACGGATGCGCGGACTCGAGGACGAAATGCCGCGGGTTGGCGATGAGCTCTTTTTTCCGTTGGGCCGCCGCGCCCCAGAGGAGGAAAACGATCGGCTTCGTCTGTTCGTTCAGCGTCCGGATGATCTCGTCGGTGAAGCATTCCCAACCTTGATCCCGGTGCGAAAACGCCTGGTTCGCCCGCACGGTAAGGACTGAATTCAGCAGCAGCACGCCTTGGGAAACCCAGCCCGAAAGATCCGAAAGGCCTTCGGGAATCGCGACGCCGAGGTCGTCCCGGACTTCCTTGAAGATATTCTGGAGACTCGGCGGTTTCGGTCGGAGCGCGTTCGGGACCGCGAATGAAAGGCCGATCGCCTGACCCTCTCCGTGATACGGATCCGGGCCGAGAATGACGACTTTCACGTCCGGGAGATCGAGGGACTGAATCGCCCGGAGAATGTTCTCCTTCGCGGGAAAAATGCGCCCACCGGCCCGTCGCTCTTCGTTCAGGAAGCGCGCGAGGCGCTTGAAATAGTCTTTCGTCGCCTCGGGAGCGAGCCGCTCCCGCCACGCCGGCGGAAGGTTTTCGGGAAATGCCGTCGCCTTCAAAACTTGAGTCCGAGTTTCACGCTGCCCGTCGTTTCGGAAAACGCCCACTCGGCTTGCACGCCGAGGGTCAGAATGAGCAACCGAATTTCCGCGCCGAGATTGAAAAGGAAACTCGATTTCGCGTAATCATAAGAATTCGACGAGGTGAAATTGAAGAGCGTGACCGACGCCGTGTTCGAAAGCGTGCTCGACGTGTGAAGAAGACCGAGTCCGAGGTACGGTTCGAAGACGAGGAATTTCCGGCTCATCGCGAGCTCCATGCGGAATGACTTCGAGTCGAATTTCACGGTGTCGGAGTAGCCGCTCGTCGTTTGGCCGTACTGGAAAACGTTCTGACCGAAGCCAAGGCGAAGGGCGGCGTCGAACGGCGTGTTGTCTCGCAGGAGGATGTCGGTGAAGGTCCACTTCAAATTGAAGGCCGAGCGGCGCGCGGAAAAACCGCCGACTGAAACGCGCGGAAGGAATCCGAGCTCGCCGCTGATCCCGAGCGGCGCCTGGAGCGTGAGGATGATGTCCCCCGCGGGAAGGGATCCGACGTTCCCTGAAGCTCCGTGCGCGATCAGGATTCGGTTGATATCCGACGCTCCCGTGGAGTCGACCCCGACTCCGATGCCGAGGCCCCAAATCTTTCCGTTCGACGAAGGCGGCTCGACGCTTCGGAAGATGATCGCGTTCCCGAAGTTCTTCGCCACGGAGTCGGCGTCCGCTTGGGTCAGGTTCGAAAGAGTTGGCGTGTTTCCCGCGCGCGCGGAAGGGACGACGAGACCGAAGGCCAAGGCGAGGACCAGGACGAATGAAGTCTTCATCCTGAGAATGCTAAGCGGAAGTTCAGAATTTCTCTACGCAGGAAATGCTCGCGCTCGAACCGCTGCATTCGTCCTGAATCGAAATGCTGTAGTTGTCGCGGCCGTCCCGCACGAGCTTTCGCTCGTAGCCATTCCAGCTCGTCAAAGCCGGGAACTCGCTGCGTTCGAGTTCGGCCATGGAAAAGGGTCTGGACAGGCGTGTTTCGTTTTTCTTTTCGTCGTAATTCCGTACCGTCTCGACCAGCTGGAACGAGGACTGGCCGGCGAACCCCGTTTCCCGGATCGAGATTTCGACCAAATCGTCGAAGCCGGTTTGGCCGCACCGAACGACGGTCCGGCCGCCCGCGGCCTGGGCGAGGGACGTGGAAAGGAGAGCGAAAAGAAGGGCGACTACTCGATTTTTCATATGCGGTTTTTAGCATGACGCATAGAGTCTCGCACGGGAAAAAGGCGTCCTAACTGAGGCCTAACGAACTGTAAACTGGCCCCTTTGCCTGCTGATATTTTCATGTAAACCCGCGATTTTAGAAGGGAATGAAAATAGTCACGCCCGCTTCCGGCTCCGCGCGAACCTTTCCCTTTTGATGAAGCGAACTTAGACACGGTCATCAACACGGAAAGGGGCCAGTTTAAGGGTGCCAATCGTAGTTAAAACTCACACTGATCCGCTCCCGCTTGGCGCGGTTGGCCACGACCTCGTGCTTGAGCCAGCTCTCGAAAAGGACGAGGTCGCCCGGCCGGGGCGCGAGGTCGACGAAACGCCGGTTCGCGAGCCGGGCCCCGGGCTTTCGAGGCGGCGACGCCATGAAGGAGGCCAGGCGCGGATCCTCGAATTTAAACTCCCCTGACCCGGGGGGTACCTGGAGATAGAACGTCCCGCTTACGGTGGAAAGGGGATGGAGGTGGAAGGAATGATGGCCTCCCTCCCCCATGATGTTCAGCCAGAACGCGCTCATTTCGAGGCGCCCCCGCCCAAGATCGAGATCGAGCGCCCGCGCGTAGGCGGCGACTTCGCGGTCGATCCAGTCCTTGAGGGAGCCGAATCCCGACGAGCGGAACGCGAGATCGGTGATCGACGAATAAGACGTGTACCCGCCGAAGTAATTTTCCCGGCTCCACTTCTTCCCCGCGTCGTCGACTTCGCGGAAGAGCTTCGCTTCACGGACGAGTGCCGGAACGAGCCGTTTCGCCGTCCGGGCAGGCATTCTCGCGGTTTGGATCAAACTCGGAAAAAGGGAGACGAGGGCCATTCGAGTTACTCCCCCGTCATTTTCGGCGCGGCCGGGACGAAGCGGAGGCTGACGGAGTTGATACAGTAGCGGTTTCCCGTCGGCTTCGGGCCGTCCGGAAAAACGTGACCGAGGTGTCCACCGCAGTTCGCGCAGGTCACTTCGATCCGACGCATTCCGTGACTGACATCGGTCACTTCGCGGATCCGCGTTTTATCGATCGAATCGTAGAAACTCGGCCAACCGCAGTGGGATTCGAACTTCTGGTCCGCGCGAAACAATTCGGCGTGGCATGCCCGGCAGGCATAAATCCCCGGCTCGAAGGTGTCCCAATATTCGCCCGCGAAGGCGCGCTCGGTACCCTTTTCGCGTAGAACGTGGAATTCCTCGGGGCTCAGGCGTTTTCGCCATTCCTCGTCGGGAAGTTCGGAGGGATTATTCTCTTTCGCCACGTTCCCATCCTAACCCATTCGGCCTAGGATATGTCCATGGCTTCCGACTGGACCCACCTGAAAGACGACGAGCTCCTCCGGCTCCGAATCTGCGATATCCCGCTGGACCTCGAAAAGTCCGAGCTCGGCGACCGGGTGATGCAGCTTTACGACGAGCTCGAAGCGAAGAAGCTCGGCTTCCGGCCTCAGATTTATCTCGGCGACGAATGGTTCAGCCCCGAAGGAATGCTCGCGATTTCGATTCCGTTTTATCTCGCGCATCCGCGGCTGAAGGAACTCGAGCAACGAATGATGTTCGAGGTCGAGGGCGGGAATCCAGAGTGGTGCCAGCGCCTCCTTCGGCACGAGGCCGGCCACTGCTTCGATCACGCCTACCGCTTTTCGAAGCGCCGGAAATGGCGCGAGGTTTTCGGCCCTCCCGACAAGGAATACGCCCCCGAAACGTACCATCCGAAGCCGTACTCGAAGGGGTTCGTCCAACACCTCGATAACTGGTACGCCCAGGCCCACCCCGACGAGGATTTCGCCGAAACGTTCGCCGAATGGCTCGCGCCCGATCGCGACTGGAAGAAACGTTACCGAAGCTGGGCCGGCGCGCTGAAGAAACTCGCCTACATCGACGAACTCGCCCACGAAGTCGGCGGGAAGGAACCGATTCGGGAGAAGGGCGCGCTCCCGTTTCAGGCGTCCCGGATGAAATCGACCCTCGCGAAGTACTACGCGAAACGGAAGCGCGAACACGAGACCGATTATCCCGATTTCTACGACGGCGACTTGAAACGGATTTTTAACGGCGACCCCTCGCTTTCGAAGCGGGATTACTCGGCGGCCGGTTTCATGGCGAAAAAACGGAAAGAGCTGATCGACTCCGTCGCGTACTGGACCGGCGAGCGAAAATTTCCGATCGAGTCGCTCGTTCGGAAGCTTGTCGCCCGGGCGGAGAAACTCGAGCTCCGCGTCGGGCGGACCCACGCCGATACCCACCTCCAACTCTCGGCGTACCTCGCGACGCTCGTCACCCACTACCTCTTCACCGGTAAGTTCAAACGGAGGGTCTAGACGATGAAAATCCTGCTTTTATTCGACCTTTCGATTCCCCTTCGTCCCGAACAGTACGCCGAGTACATGCAGACCGAAGACTGGGCGAGCGAGGCTCACATCATCGCGACGCTGACGAAACTCGGACACGAGGTCGCGCCGCTCGGGATTCACGACGACCTCGATCCGCTCCTTTCCGAAGTGAAGATGAACCGCCCGGATCTGATCTTCAATCTTTCGGAGGCCTTTCGCGGCGATCGCCACTACGAGCCCCACATCGCCTCGCTCATCGAGCTCCTCGACGTGCCGTACACGGGCTCGTCGGCCCACGCGCTGAATATCTGCAAGGATAAGGGTCTCGCGAAAAAAATCCTCTCCTATCACCGAATCCGGGTCCCGCACTTCTTCATCAGCCGGAAGGCGTCGCCGCTTCGCACGCTGAGCGACCTCAAATTCCCGGTCTTCATCAAGCCGCTCAATCTCGAGGCCTCCGAAGGCATTTCGCAGCTCTCCTTCGCGGAAACGAAGGCGGACGCCCTCGATCGCGTCCGCTATCTCCATGACCGGTTCGAAACCGACGTCATCGTCGAGGAATACATCGCCGGCCGGGAGCTCTACGTCGGCGTCGTCGGCAACGAACGGCTTTCGACTCTGCCGGCGCGGGAGCTCTTCTTCCGCGAAGTGCCGGAGGGCGAACCGAAATTCGCGAGTTTCAA
>JAYVXM010000204.1:0-6694 GCA_043785205.1 Bdellovibrionales bacterium | reverse complement strand
GAGTCTCCGCCGGCCGCATTGCCGTTACCGAAAGCGTAGTCGAGGTCGACCTTCGCCACGTGGAAGGTTCCGCCGATTTTAGCGGAGGTCTTCTTCGCGTTGCCGTTTCCGATGAGGATTTGATTCACGCCCGCCCGGAGGGTGAGCCATGAAAGCGCGTCGGCTTCGACGCCGGCTTGCATTGGGATCGCCATGAAGGAGGCCGTCTTCACGTCGGCCGTCTTCGTTTGGCCGTGCTTGTAGTACAGGGAGTAAACCAAGCGCGCGCCTTCGGCGAGCTTCGTTTCACGTCCGAGACCGAGGGCGAACGACGTAGTCTTCGCTTCGATCGTGGACGCCTCGTCCTTGGTCTTGGACGAATTCACGATCGCGTACGGAACCCATTCGCCGTAGTGATAACGGAGACCGGCGTTCATGTCATTGAACGTGGTGGTCTTCGTACCGAGGGCCTTGTTTTGGCCCGAGATCGTCATGCCGATGAACGGATCGAATCCAGACACCGAAATCCCGACGCGCGCGCCGAGATAGTTATGCGTGATGCTTCCAGTCGGATTGCTCTGACCGTAGTTCAGTCCGAGGCCCCACTTCACGCCGGCGTCGCCGCCGAGGAGAAGGTCGACCACGCTAACGTCGCCGTCAGCCGAGGCGATATTCTGGGTGCCGCCCGTGCGGTTGAAGTAGAGACCCATATTGAAGTTCATCATCGAGGTCGCGAAACCGAATTCGGCATTGCCGACGGTTCCCTTTTCGAAGGCGACCCAGTTTTTGAAATCGTTGATGTAAGCTGGGTTGTAGAACATGTTGTAAACGCTGTCGTAATACATCGAGCCGTAGCCGCTGAGAATTTCAGCTCCGCCTTGGCCCAATACGAGTTCGCGCGCTTTAGACGCGAACGCGGACGACGATGCGATCATTCCGGCAAGAACGAGTGCGGAAACAATGCGCTTTTTCATTAAGAGTATCTCCCCTGTACAGAGTGGTTATTACTCACATTCCATTTTTACTGCTTGTACTGCTCTGGATTCTCTTCTGTTCCTACAAATGCAGGCCAATTCACGGCCGCTCAGCCTGAATGGACTACTCCCTTCGCTACAAACGCCGCGTAGAGGACTACGCGGTGCCTGGACGACGGAGGAGGGCCGTTCAAACTGTACTGCTTTTGTCAGAAGAGCGAATGCTTACCCTAAGCCTCAGCTCAGCTCTTTATAGTGTCAACTCGGAAACGCGCCCCCACATCTAGTAGAGGTGGGTAAAGGACGGATCTGCGTCAGCGGAAATTCTTAGATTTTTTCCGCCGCACGAAGTGCGACGTACGCGCCGCCGAGGAGTCCAGCCTGGTTTTCCAGTTTAGAAATAACCAGCTTCGGTTGGAGGTTCATGACTTTGTTCCGCCGAGCGAGCAATTTCCCGAGCTTTTTGGCGGTTTTTTCCAAGAACAAATCGTGAGCGGCCGCGAAGCTTCCGGTGAAGACGACAATTTCCGGATAAAAAATCACCACATAGTTGTGGAGCGCGATCGCAAGGTAGTTCGCATATTCCTCAAAAAGTTTTAATGCTGCGGCGTCCCCTTGGCGGGCGCGAGCGGCGATTTGCGGCGCATCAATTATCTCATTTTTAAGGACGACCCGGGCCCGATCGGCGAATGAGCGACCGGAAAGGTACGCTTCCACGCAGCCAAACTGACCACACCCGCACGGCGCGCTTTCATCGCCCGCCTGAATGATCATATGGCTCGCTTCGGTATGCTGATACCGACCGCCTCGAACGAGTTCGCCGTTCGCAACGACGGCGGTTCCGACCCCGGTGCCGAGGGTGAGGATCATCGCGTTCTTCGTGCCCTTCGCGAGCCCTTTCCAAACTTCGGCGAGAATCGCGGCCGCGGCGTCGTTTTCGAGGATCACCTTCTTTTTCAGCCCCTTCGCCAGGATGTCGGCGAGCGGAACGCGACCCCAGTGCCCGTCGGGTCCCGAGAAGTTCGTCGGGTCGAGGAGTTCCCCCGTGATCGGATCGAGGGGACCCGCGCTCGCGATCCCGACGGAGGCGATCGCCGGAAATTTCTTGATCATCTCTTTTCCGAGACGAATCAGCTGATCGAGCGTCGCTTTCTTTCCCTGCTTGATGAAGGCGGCTTCGCGGTGGAATGCCAGAATCTTGCCGCTCGAATCGACGACGCCGACGGCGACTTTCGTTCCGCCGAGGTCATAGGCGAGGACGAGGGTCTTTTTCGTCGTCGGCCGCTTTCCCGTCGTCTTCCGGAAGGCGCCCTTCGGGGCCGCGGTCGTCCGGCGCGCAAGTTTCGGGGACTTCAGCTTCGATGACGTATCGATCATGGGTTTCAACATTTGGTCGCCTTCATACCCGGAACTTCGAAAAATCGGAAGACTCTCTCTCGAGATACGTTACGATAGAGGTATGACGAAAAAGCCAGCCCAGGGACGGGTTGCGGTTCAGAAGAGTATTTCGGTCGAGATTGGCAGTATCCTCGTTTTCGCGTTCGCGATCTTCGCCCTGACGGCGCTGGCGACCTACCACCCCGCCGATCCCTCCTTCTTTACCGCGACGAACGCGAAGGTGGCGAACGCCTGCGGGCGGGTCGGCGCCTACCTCGCGTCCGGATTTTTCGAGTGTTTCGGGATCGCGGCCTTCCTCGTTCCCGCGGCCCTCTTCTTCATCGCCGCTTCCATTTTTCGCCGCGAAGGCGGCCTTCGGGTCCTCGGAACCCTCTCCGGAATGACCGTCGCGGTTCTCGCCGGTACGGTTTTCCTCACGCTCCAGTGGAAGTACGCGCCCTACGCCGGCACGGAGATGCTGACCGGCGGCGCCTTCGGCGTCTGGTTCGCCGAAATTCTCGTTCGCCAGTTCAATTCGACCGGCGCCTCTATGGTCTCGATCGTCGTCTTCGCGCTCGCGATGGCGCTCTCGACGCCGATCTCGATCGCCGCTTCCGGCGGAAAAATCCTCGGGCTTGCGAAACTCTTTTTCACGCGCGTCCTTCTCCGCATCGCCCGGGTGGCGGTCACTTACGCCGCGTTTCTCCTCGGCCTCCTCGCGATGAAGACCGCCCAAGCCTCGGCCCGCGGAATGGAACGGATGATCGAAAGCCTCCTCGATCGGGCGCGCACCGCGCGCGAAGCTTACGAGCGGAAGCGCGTCGAGATGAGGGCGGCCCGCGAAGCCGCGCTCGCGGCGGCGGCCCGTCCCGAAATCGGGAACGGCGACGTGAAGGAATCGGACGACTCCGCCGCCGTGTTGGTTGCGGCCGGCGCGAACGGGATTCCGGCGGTCGAAATCGTATCGAACGCGCTCGGCGAAAACACCGGTCCCCCGGGCCGGAACGTGCTCACCGAAATGGAAGCGGCCCGGGAAGCGAACGCCGCCGTCACTTCGACCGCGCTCAGCCTCGCGGGACTTTCGGCGTCCGGCACCGGCGCCCTCGAAACGAGCTCGCGCCCGGCCATCCTGCCGCACGAAATGCAGAAGCAGTCCGGCTTCGAAGGGCTGAGTCCCGGCGTGATCGCCGAACTCCAGGCCGCGGAAGCCGCGCGGAAGCCGAAGAAAAAGGCCGCGGTTCGCCGCGGTTCCTGGAAGCTCCCCGCGATCGATTACCTCGTGAAGCCGCCGAAGATCGAAACCCAGGTCGACAAGGACCGGCTCTACCGGAACTCCGAGATCCTCAGCCAGAAGTTCCTCGATTTCGAAATCGAGGGCGAAGTCACCGCCGTCCGCCCCGGCCCGGTCATCACGCTCTATGAATTCAAGCCCGCGCCCGGCGTGAAAGTCTCGCGGATCGCCGCGCTCGCCGACGATATCTCGATGGCCCTCTCCGCCCAATCGGTCCGGATCATCGCGCCGCTGCCGGGAAAGAACGTGGTCGGGATCGAGATTCCGTCGGACGTCCGCGAAAACGTCTTCATGCGCGAGTTCTTCGCCCACCCCGATTTCCTCTCCGGTACGAAGCACACGATCCCGGTCGCGATGGGGAAGGATATCGCCGGAAACATCTACCTCGCCGACCTCGCGAAGATGCCGCACTTGATGTGCGCCGGCCAGACGGGCTCCGGAAAATCGGTCTTCATGAACGGGCTCATCTGCTCGCTCCTGTACCGCTTCACGCCCGACGAACTCCGGATGATCCTCGTCGATCCGAAGATGATCGAGTTTTCGAGTTACCAGGACGTGCCGCACCTTCTCCTTCCGGTCGTCGACGACTGCGCGCACGCTTCGGCGGCGCTGAAATGGGCGGTCCGCGAAATGGAACGCCGGTACCGGATTCTCGCGATGATGGGCGCGCGGAATCTTTCCTCTTATAATCAGAAGGTCGACGAGATCGGTTCCGAACTTCTCCAGGAGACGCTCGAGCGAGCCGAGAGCGAAACCGAGGGCATGGAGCGGATGAGCGGGGGCGACTGGATCGAGTCGTTCGAAAAGGACGAGGACGGCGACGCCCGGTTCGGAAAACTCCCGTACATCGTGATCTTCATCGACGAGCTCGCCGAGCTCATGATGACCGCGAAGAAGGAGGTCGAACTCTCGATCGCCCGGATCGCCCAGAAGGCGCGCGCCGCCGGCATTCACCTCGTCGTCGCGACCCAGCGTCCGTCGACCGACGTGATCACCGGCCTCATCAAGGCGAACCTTCCGTCGCGCGTCTCCTTCCAACTCGCGTCGGGTTTCGATTCGAAGACGATTCTCGACCGTTTCGGCGCCGAGAAGCTCCTCGGTCGCGGGGATCTCTTCTTCATCCCGCCGGGGACCTCGAACCTGCTTCGCCTTCACGGCGCCTACCTCGCCGACGACGAAATCAATAAGATCACCGACTTTATCCGGACTCAGGGCAAACCGAACTACCGGAACGAGATTCTCCTCGACGAGGAAGCCGACGGCGACGACGAGGAAGGCGATCTTTCCGACCCGATGTTCGACCAGGCGGTCGAGCTCGCGAAAAAACACGGCCAGGTCTCGGCGTCGTTCCTTCAGCGCCACCTCCGCGTCGGTTACAACCGCGCGGCCCGGCTCGTCGAAACGATGGAAGCGAAGGGAATCGTGGGGCCCGCCGACGGCGCGCGGCCGCGCGACGTGCTCGTACGCTAGACGGACGGAGATGGGGAAGGCGTGGCGGATCGTCGGAATCGGGTTTATGCTTCAAGTCGGGCTCGTCGCGGCGGAAGAGATCGCCCCGGTTTCCACCCCCGTACCCGAGCCCGTTCCGATTCGAACCTCGTCCACGAAGAGCCCCTTGATCCGGAAGCGAGCCAAACGGCGTGAGCAAAAAGAAACCGAAGGCACCGAAGCGCCCGAGCGGTTCGAAGCCGATACCATCCTCAAAAGCCCCTACTCCGCCGAGGGACAACCCCTCGAAGTGGATCCCGATTGAGAAGACCTTTCCGCTTTCCGGAGCGGCGAAGGACGCGATCGCGAAGCTGACCGCCGCGGGCTATTCCGCCTACCTCGTCGGCGGCGCCGTCCGGGACGCGCTCCTCGGGCTCCCGATGAAGGATTTCGACCTCGCGACGGACGCCACGCCGACCGAAGTCGAGGAGCTCTTTCCGAACGCGATCGGAATCGGCAAGGCGTTCGGCGTGATGAAAATCCCGCTCGCCGAGGGCGAGGAACCGCTCGAAATCGCGACCTTTCGCGAGGACGCGGAGTACACGGATTTCCGCCGGCCGAAATCAGTCCGCTTCGCGGGCCCGGAGGAGGACGCAAGTCGCCGCGACTTCACGATCAACGCGCTTTTTTACGACCCCAAGACGAGGCGAGTGCTCGACTGCGTCGGTGGCTTCGCGGATCTCGCGGCGAAGCGGATTCGCGCGATCGGAGATCCGGCCGCCCGCCTGCGGGAAGACGCCCTGCGGGTCCTCCGCGCGGTCCGGTTCGCGGTGCGCTTCGGTTTCCGCATCGAGGAGGCGACGTGGCGCGCGCTGCTCGACAATTCGCGGTTTACGCGCAAGATTTCCGCCGAACGGATTCGCGACGAATTTTCCGCCATGCTGAAAGGGCCGCGCCCCCAGGACGCGATCGCGATGCTGCGCGAGCTCGGCGTCGTTTCGCTCTGGGTTCCGGAAGCGGCGAAGGTGAAGGCGGGCGTCTTCGCCGCGCTCGCCGACGATCCGGCCCCGCGCTCGACCGCGCTCGTCTTCGCCGCCGCGCTCTCCGAAGCGGGCGGGGAGGAGCCGGAGAAGAGCCTCCAGAGCGCGTGCGATCGGCTTCGCCTGTCGGGGGACGACAAGAAACGCGTGATCGACCTCGTCCTCGGCCTTCCGAAATTCAATCACGCGTTCCAGATGCGCGAAGCGACGCTTCGGCGGTTCGTCCTCGAACCGTATTTCGACGAGCTTCTCCATCTTCACCGCGCGATCGCGCGCGCGAACGACGGAAACCTCATGGCGTACCGGTTCCTCAAGAAACTTCGGGACGAAGCCGCCGCGGGCCCGGCCACCGAGAAACTCCTCACCGGAGGGGATCTCGTCGTCCTCGGATTTTCTCCCGGACCCCAGTTCTCGGATATTCTCCGGGTCGTCGACGACCTCCAGCTCGAAAAGAAGCTGCATTCGAAGGATGAGGCGCTCGAGTATGTCGTTAAACACTTCGTACGTTAGCCGTCCTCAGCTCATTTTTAAACGGTCGCCGTTCAAGGATTGAAAAAAATTAATTCGGCGGGGGGCTCCCCATTCGTACGGAATCCCTTATTCTA
>JAYVXM010000203.1:0-1983 GCA_043785205.1 Bdellovibrionales bacterium | reverse complement strand
CCGCTTTGCGGGAGCGGGTAGCGGTAGATATTCCCGGCCATCGTGGTCGGATTCGTGGCGGCCGTGAAGGTGTAAACGCCGGTGTTGAAAATGGTGTTGAGAGCGGCGGGCGTAAGCGGATCGACGACGGCGGGAGTCGAGTTAAAATAGTTCGGGGTCGCGGGAGTATTTGCCGCGAAAGAATCGGAATGCCCGCTGAGCGCGAGGACCATCAAAACCGCGAGCGAGCGTGCGGACGCTTTTTTTAACGAGGTAGGCATAACGTTCAATTCCCCGAGAAATTTCAATACAGTCTCGATTATCAACGAAAATTGACGCTCTGTACATATGTTTTTAGTTGGCGATGTGCCGTCAATTACCTGGGTCCCGAACGACTCGCACCGGCGCTCCGTAAATTACGGGGCGGCCATTAGGCTTGGGTACCGATTAGGGATAGAGGCAAGTCTGAGTACTTAAAGTCAGATAATTAAATCCGCTATTGGTGGCCGTGCAGGTTTTCTCGCCGGTCAAATTTCCGGAAGTGCTACAGAGGGAGTCGAAGCTATTCCCTTTCAAGTCCCTACAGGTAGGCGAAGACCCTGCGGATGTATTGGGGATGTTGTTATTCACGAAAGTATTCACATCTTGAGTATAGGCGAAATAGTACGGGCTTCCGCCGTTTGGACACGTAATCGGGCAAGACGTCGCGCACGCCGGGCCCATTCCGTTATTCGGGAATGCGCCGTTACAGGTCGCGGGGACGGGGCTTGCGATGTCCGCGAGGAGATTGAAACATTCGAGATAAAGGGCGTTTCCCGTCGTAAAGCAGTATTTCGAATCCCAGTCGCCGGCGATGGCGGTCGAACTGTATCGCGCGTCTTTCTGGCCCGGGCAGGCATAGGCCCAGTTCTTCGCCGGACATCCCGGGACGGCCGTATTCTGATTATAAATACACGCGTTCGCGAGCGTCGCGCAGTTATCCGCCTTCACTACGATGCTCGTTTGGCAGGATGGGCCGGCGGTTAAGTCGTGGGCCGTGATCGTATAACTTCCAAAGCTGAGGCCCGAAAAAGTCGCGGTAGTGTTCCCGGTTCCGGAGAGCGCGACGGTTCCGTCGACCGGATTCAGCGGATCATAGGTGACCGGGCCGACGTTTCCGCTTGCGGAAATGCTAAGAGATCCGTCTTTCGCCGTCGTGGAAGACGGAACCGCGGTGAAGCTTCCGCTTAAAGCGAGAGTACAAGTCGGCGGGGTCGTCGTCGGAATGCAGGCTTGCTCGAAGTAGTCTTTCACATACCCCGGGGCGCACGTCCAGCCTAGGCCCTTTGGTAATTGGCAATCCGTCTGGGAGTACGATCCCGTCATCGGGGTGCCGCCGACCGTCGCCGAGGTGAACCAGTCAGTAATCGCGGGCTGGGTCGATGCGTTCGCGATCGTGATCACGCTTCCGCAAGTCGTGCATCCGACGGTGTTCGGATCATAATTCGAGTTGAACGAGCCCGTCGGGCAAGCGGGGCAGGTCGGATAATTCCCGGGGGATCCGTCTTTACCCGGCGGACATCCGACGAAGGCGCTCGTGGTCGCGGCGCTCCCTTTGGCGTCCCGGAAAATTCCGAGATCGTTCGAACAGTAGCGCGTCGGAATCGTGATGTTCTCGAGGGCGTCCGTGCCGACTTGAACCTGCTTGTACTCGCAGTTCATGTTGAGCTGGGTACTTGGGCAGGTTCCACCGGCGGAGTAGTTGACCGTGCTGCCGCAGCCAATCTTATATCCGGTAAAAAGTCGGATGATGGAAATACCGGGGTTGTTCCCGATCACGGTGGTGCACGAATTGTCGGGATCCAAATCGCCTAGTCGCCGTCCCGTCCGGGTATAGCATCCCATGATGAGCGGGTTTCCGGCGACGCCGCTTTGCGGGAGCGGGTAGCGGTAGATATTCCCGGCCATCGTGGTCGGATTCGTGGCGGCCGTGAAGGTGTAAACGCCGGTGTTGAAAATGGTGTT
>JAYVXM010000202.1:0-1986 GCA_043785205.1 Bdellovibrionales bacterium | reverse complement strand
TTCTTTTGCCGTACGCACATATCCCGAGTAAACATCGCTCATAAGATATTCGCAGGCCGATTTTTTTAAAAATTCAATGGCCACATCCCCGGAGCGGGTGTCGTGCGCCTCGAAGTAAGCGGATTTTTCTCCCGAGAAGCCCCAGAAGTACCAGCCGTCCTTATCCGAGCCTTCCAGCATCCGGTGCGGGGTCTCGTCCGCATATAAAACGCGTGAGAAAATCGTCTCCTGACGAAGCTTTTCGTAAATAGGCCGCAAAAAATCTGCCAGGTAATGGCTCGTCTCAATTAAACTCTGTGGGGGAAGCCCCGGGAAACCCAGTCGCTCCGCAATCTTCACCTGCCGCCCGATCGGGATGAGGTCACAGTACTTCGAGACGCCGACGTCAATGATGATGCTATCCCCGAAGGCGGAAGCGGGTTTAATCCGGGGCAAGGCCGGGGCGGTCTGGATCTCCCTGTGGCACTTTGCACAATTGTATTTGCGTTTTAGTTCGCGCACGACCTGGTAGGTGGCCGGGATCTTTTCCAAATACTCCACGCTCTCGGTTAAACCCGAATCCTGGAGCGGATTCCCGCAGCACGTACAGTCCGGAATCTCGGCAAGCGTCACCTCGCGCTCCACGAGCGGCGCATTGGGGTAACGCTTCGAAGGCAGCTGGATACGTATTTTCTTCGGCCTTGGCGCCTTCGCGCCGGATCCGTTATCTCCCGGCGAAGAATCTAAATCCTCGCCCGTCGTCGTCTCCAGCGGAGGCAGCTTCTCGGAGCTTTTTCCGAAGAGCTCCGAGCGGATCCGTAAAACCTCGGAGCCCGCAAGCAACGTCTGGACTTTTCCCATTTCGATCGCCGTCGTTAGTTCCCGGTTACGCGCCTGAAGCTGGGTCACGATCCCCTGCATCCCGCGTACGTAAATCATCAGGTCCTCGCGCGAGAGGATATCGAATCTTTCTAGCGGGATGGGATCGAAGAAATTATTTTGCGTCTCCACCGACTAAACACTCGGTGATGATTCCGATTTTGGCAAAGGTTTTTCCGCACTTTTTTGTAAAATTTTCTTCGACGCGCCGTTCGCGGAGCGGCCTATTTTTTTGATCTCCGAAGGCGAATCAATAAATCGCTTCTCGAGATTCGCGCCCTCAAAATACAAATTAAACTCCGCCTGCGTCAGCACCACGCTTCCGCGGTGCCGAGGATTTACCCGGGAGAATACCCCTCGCTCCAACCGTTTACTGATAATTACCAGCCCCGTTCCGTCGTAATAAAGCGCCTTCAAACTGCTGCGACTCGCATTGACGAATAAAAATAAATGCCCGCTCAAGGGATCTTTATTTAAAATCTTCTTTGCTCGCTCAGATAATGAATCGTAGGACGCACGCATGTCGGTGGCTTCCTTACAGACATAAATCTTCGTCCTACGATTCATCGCGATCATTTAATTCAGGCCGCCTTCTTTAAAAATTCAATCAAGTCATCCACCCTTGGAAATCGAATGACCCGTCCACCGTCCCATGCAAGCTCGATTGCCGAGCCCATGCTCGGATTGCCGGCCACCACCCCGAATGACTCCGGCGTCACTTCCGTAAAATCGCTGGCCGCCACTACGCGGCCCTCCCGCTTTAGCTTCTTTGCTTTGCCCAGGATCTTCGCCATTTTTCGATGGTCCGCTCCGATGGCTACGTAAAAACCACTCATCGATCCCGTCCATTGTTCCCACGCCGTTAATATCTCCAGCCCCACCTCGTCCGGCAGTTTCGTAATCCTTCCGCCTTCTCCCCGGTACGTGCTGATCTTTTTTCTTAGAATTTCCATTTCCATCGTCTGGCCGCCTCCTTGCGGCTAACTTCAATTTACGCTTTTATAAAAATTTTGAAATGCGTGAAGTCTCGACGATTTACGGTCAAGCTTCCTTGCGTCTTGCTTTTGCATGATACAAAAAAACCATTACCCGTAAGCTATGTCAAGATACTTATGAACTGATTAGTAA
>JAYVXM010000201.1:0-6713 GCA_043785205.1 Bdellovibrionales bacterium | reverse complement strand
CCATAACCATTCAACGCCGAATCATCGGCAAGAAGGAAGGCCTCATGAAAAAAACTAAATTCGTTGCTCCCGCATTCGTCGCGCTGGTATTCGCGCTCGGCGCTTACGCCGACGACACGTATTCGAACGGATCTGCGACGGCTCCGTCGACCGACTCCCATGCCGCGGGCTCCGATAGCGCCGCTTCGGACACGACGACGACCCATACTACCCGCCACCACACTACACGCGGAAAGTCGGCTCACATGCGAAACTCGACCACGGGCTCCGATGTGAACGGCACGACAAATACCGGCGCGGCCGCGCGTTCGACCGGCGACACCGGCTCGACCGGAAACTCTTCGGTCACGAATCCCGCCGCGGGCACCGCGTCCGGCGCGGGTACCTCCGGTACCGGCTCGCCTTAATCGAATTTCATTCACAAAAAAAGGGGCGATGCGGGAATCCGCATCGCCCCTTTTTTTTGCGCGGCGGAGCCGGACGCGGTGCCCGGCTTGGAACTTGCTTTTTCTTCCGTATCCGCGCGCTCTGAACCAAAAGATCGCCATCGACACCGAAAGGATCCCGCCATGCTGGCCACCGTTTACAAACGCCCCTACAAAGTCCGTCTCGAACGAAAGGCCGATCCCGAGATCGAGCATCCGAACGACGCGATCGTGCGGGTCACGCGCGCCGCGATTTGCGGCTCGGACCTCCATATCTTCCACGGATTGCTCCCGGATACTCGCGTCGGCTGCACCTTCGGTCACGAATTCACCGGCGTGATCGAGGAGATCGGCCCCTCCGTCCGGAATGTGAAGGTCGGCGACCGCGTCCTCGTGCCCTTCAATATCAGCTGCGGTTCCTGCTTTTTCTGCAAGAAGGGGCTCTTCGGAAACTGCCACAACACGAATCCGAACTCGACCGTCGGAACCGGAATCTACGGCTACTCCCACACCACCGGCGGGTACGACGGCGGCCAGGCGGAATACGTGCGCGTTCCCTTCGCGGACGTCGGCCCGATGGTCATCCCGGACGGGATGGACGAGGAGGACGCGCTCCTTCTCACGGACGTGGTGCCGACGGGATACCAAGCCGCCGAGATGGGGAAGATCAAGGAAGGCGACACCGTCGTCGTTTTCGGCGCCGGTCCGGTCGGCTTGATGTCCGCGCGCTGCGCCTGGTTCTTCGGGGCCGGCCGCGTGATCGTCGTCGACCACGTCGATTACCGCCTCGAGGCCGCGAAACGGTTCGCGTTCGCCGAGACGGTGAACTTCATGCAGGTCGACGATATCGTCGTCCATCTGAAGAAAATGACGGATTGGCTGGGGGCCGATGTCTGCATCGACGCCGTCGGCTGCGAGGCGAAGGGAAATAAAGTCGATTTCGTCACTGGGAAGCTGATGCTCCAAGCCGGGTCCGCGACGAGTCTCGATTGGGCGATCAATTCTGCCCGCAAGAACGGTACCGTCACGATTATCGGCGTGTACGGGCCTCCGTACAACTTCGTTCCGATCGGTAGCGCGATGAATAAAGGCCTCACGCTGAGAATGAACCAAGCGAACGTGAAGCGCTATCTCCCGCGGCTCTGCGAACACGTCCTCTCCGGGCGCCTAAGCCCGAAGGACATCATCACGCATCGGATCCCGCTCGAGGAAGTTAGCGAGGGGTATCATCTCTTCGCCAACAAGCTCGACGGATGCGTGAAAACCGTCCTCATCCCGCCCCGGGCCGGAAGCACGTCTTCCCAGACCCTCCACTAATTTAAGACTCCACTCATTTAAGAAAGGATAAACGATCATGGACCAAACTCTCATCAGTGAAGGACGCCGCCCCCGTCGGCCACCTGCGGAAAATATTCCGGGGTGGGGCATCGATCTGCCGACCGATCGCCGGGTCGGCGAGCCCCGGGAAGGAAACTTCACCGCGCTCGAAAACGGAGCCCACTGGGAAACGCCCGAGCAGCAAGCGACCGACGTGAAAATCTTCGTGAGCGTCGAGCGCCCGGGCATCACCCCGGTCTTCGGGACGACCTTACCACCGAAGGGTTTGAGCGGCATCCTCCGCTCGGTCGCTTACGGGCTTGGCGAGGCGAAACGGCGACGGTGGATGACCTTGATGCTCGCCGACCGCGTCGACGTTATCGAAAGTATGGCCGAAAATTTTCTCTTGAGCCCCCCGAAATCGGATGGCTCGCGCCGGGTTCGTCCCGTCGCGCTCCTCTCCCTCGGTGCGTTCGTACTCGGCGCGGGTTATCTGCTCACCCGAAAGCGGATCGCGGAGGGCGTCGACGACTGAAACGGGTTAACTCCGGTCCATCGCCGGGGCGATATCCGCTTTCGCGAGCGGATGGTTCGCCGGTCCATTGAGAACCCGTCCGTCGGCGTCGAATCGCGACCCGTGCGCGGGGCAGTCCCAGGTCCGCTCCTCGGAATTCCAGCGCAAGACCGCGCCAAGATGGGGACAAATCGCTGAGCAAGAATGAAGACGCCTCGCCTCGTCGCAGTAAACCGCGACGGGGCGCAGGCCGGCCCGAAGAACCGCGCCCTGGCCCGGGCCGAGGTTTTCGGGATGGTGCCCGCGCGGGAGAAGGTGGTCCCGGTATTGAAGAAACGCATTTCCGTTTTCGCGCACGAACTCGGGAGCGCTCCGCATCGTGATTCGGGAAGGGGAATAGAGACCGGCCCACGGGTTCGTCATTCCGAGCGCGAGGTCGCTTACGATGCGCGCGCCGAGAGTGCCGTGGGTCATTCCGTTTCCGGAATCGCCGGTAATGATGAATTCGTTTTCGGGCCGGCCGGGATTTTTCCCCGCGTACCCGAGGTAATCCTCGGGCTCTTCGACCTGACCGGACCATCGATGGCGGACGGCACCGAGGCCCGGAATGCGCGCGCGCGCCCAGCCTTCCAACGCGTGCCAAGGTTCCGGCCCCCCGGAACCCGGCTGGCCGGTCTTATGATCTTCACCGCCGACGACGAGGAAGCCCGATTCGT
Source organism: Bdellovibrionales bacterium (assembly GCA_043785205.1). Lineage (GTDB taxonomy): Bacteria > Bdellovibrionota > UBA1018 > UBA1018 > UBA1018 > JACMQW01. The sequence goes on along the minus strand of JAYVXM010000201.1, from coordinate 3,741 downwards.
TGACCGAACCCGCGTAGCGGACGTAGTGGTACGGGGATTCCGTGTCCCAATAGAGGCCGAACGGCAGCCCGCCGCGCGGAGATTCGATCGCGATCACGTAACTCCGGTAGGCGCTTTGTTTAGTGTGCATCGCGAAGCGGTCCAGAAACGGAGTGTTCGTCGCGCAGACGAGGATGTCGGCCTCGATCCGGTGCCCCGACTCCGTGCGCGCGACGACCGGTTCGCCGCTCCTTACTTCCGTGACCGCGGTATCGGTGTGGACCGGAACGCCGAGGCGGCGGAGTGTTTCGGCGAGGCCGCGGAGGTATTTCAGGGCGTGAAGCTGGCCCTGGCGCTCGAAGCGGATCCAGGGTCCCTTCGCGAAGCTCGGGACAGGGGACTCCGCGAGCCACTCGACCGAAAGCCCGGCCCGCCGCGCCGACGCGTATTCCTTTTCGAGAAGCTTCGCGGAATCTCCCTCACCGAGGAAGAGGTGACCGGGGAGACGGACGAGGTCGCAATCGATGCGCTCTTCCCACGCGATCCGTTCGATTTCGTCGACGGCGAAAGAGTGGCTCTCGGCCGCGATCCGCGCCCCGGTCGCGCCGTGAAGGCGTTCGATCCGAAAGTAGCGATCGTCGAGCGCGCTCGCGAGGTGGGCGGTGGTGCGGCCGGTTTCCCCGCTACCGATTCCACCCCTTTCGACGACGACGACTTTCTTACCCGCCCGCGCGAGGAAAAGCGCCGTCGTCAGTCCGGCGATACCGGCGCCGATCACGCAAACCGCGACCCGGACGTCTTCGGCGAGCGGAGCGAAGTGGAGAGGAGGGAAGTCGGATTGCCAAAGGGATGTCGTTGGGTGCGTGTTCATTCCCTTCTGAAAAAGCAAGGCCCGCGCCTCCCGGTTGTCCCAGAAATCCCTGGTCTCCGGTTTGCAATACCCCACTCGCACCTAACCGGCCGCCGCTCGGCCCGATCGCCTCACCCAGGAGAGCCCATGACGACGAAAAGTACCGCGAAATCCGCTCCATCGAAAAAGAAAGCGGTCCTGAGCCGCCTCGCCGCCCGTAAAGGCGAGCGTAAGGAAAAGACGATGGACCTCGTGGCCGCGATCAAACGGGACCATAAGGACTTGAAGCGATTTCTCAAAACGATGAAAGATGAGACCGCCGCCCCCGCCGAAAAGCGGAGTGTCGTCGAAAAATTTGTGGAACTCCTGAAATCCCACGCTCCCTCCGAGGAAACCGCGCTCTATGCCCGCTGCGTGGACAACGCGAAGCTTTCGAGTTTCGCTCACGAAGGCTACGTCGAGCATGAAATCGCGTCCGCGCTGATGAAGGCCATCGATGGTACGAGCGAGCAGAAGCGCTGGGTGGCCGAGGTAAAAGTGCTCGCGGAAGCGGTCGAGCACCATATCGAAGAAGAAGAGTCGGATTTCCTGCCGAAGGTGAAAAAAGCGTTCTCAGCCGCCGAGTACGCGGAAATGTCACGAGCGTTCCTCACGCTTCGTGAGAAGTCCCAGCCGACGACCGCCGGCCAGAACGCCGGCGCACTCGCCGCCGTCACGCATTGATCCACGCGGCCGGGACGCTTTTCGGCCTTTATCTTTTCGCCTGGTTCCTCTTTCCCCGCCTCGCAAAGCGGAGGGAGTGAGATCTCGTGCACCGCGCGAATAAGGGTGCTAGGGTCGGGGCCATGACCCTCTGCTTTTTTTGCAAACGCGAACACGCCGTAGCTCAGTGCGAGACCTGTAAACGTCACGTCTGCATCCAGTGCCAAGACAATCACAACTGTTACAAACGAGACTAAGATGGCGAACGCGCCCACGCCCGAAGCTCCCGCGAACTCCTTTCGGGTTACCCTCGAGGTGACCTCCACGAAGCCGCGCATCGACGGGATTCTCCTCGAAGCCCTTCGCGCCCAAGATCGGAACCTTCAGCTCCGCGAAATCTCGCGGACCGAATTCAAGACCCTCTTCAAAAAGAAGAAGATTCTGATCAAGGGGCAGCCCGCGATTCCGTCCTCCTCACTTGCGAGTGGGATCACGCATGTCGATATTCTCGGCTATACCTAGGACTTCGCGCGAACGAGTCGCCTTAACCCGAGTGGGCGGCGTTTAGCTTCGCTTGGAGCTCCTTCGCGTGGTCGAGGTGCGTCGCCACCGATGGACGGACCGTCGTCAGCAGGGCTTTTAGCTCTTCGTTCTTCGCGTTCGGCAGGAGGGTATGGTCGATCGTGTCGAGGACGTTCTGGTGATCGATCACCATTTGGTCGACATACGCGCGATCGAAAGCCGTGCCCTTGAGGCCCTTGAGTTTCTTTTCGTTCTTCTCCGCGTCCTTCGCCATTTCCTTGCTCGCGGGGCAGTCCTTCGGCTTCACGTTCAGCTTCTTCGTGAGGTCCTTCGTTTGCTTCATCACCGACGTGTGCTCGGTCACCATCATATTGGCGAAGGACTTCACTTCCGGATTCATCGATTTCTTTTCGGCGAGTTTCCCGGCGTCGACTTCGCCGTCGTTCGCGGTCAGAACGATCTGAGCGATTTCGGAATCGTTCGGAGGCGTGGACGAATCCATGTTCCGATCGGCGAACGCGGACGCGGAGAGAAGGGCGAGAGCGAGGGTAGGGAGTACGGTTTTCATACGTGGGTTTCCTTCCGAATGAGCGGAACGGTTTCGAGGGATGGACCTCCGGAGAAATGCGCTCTTCGTGCCAATCGGAGGGAGTCTTTTCGGGACATCGGACCCGCAGCCGGGAGACGGCATCCCGGCCCGAAAATCGACCATGCTTTCGGGGACTTCGGGAGGGGAGGAGCGCGAAATGCGGATTTGACTCTTCGCATTAGGTCCCGTATACCCGCGACTATGGGAATGGTGGGGTTCGGGATCGCGCGGAATTTCGCGGCGTTAGGCGCCGCCTGCCTTCTGCTTTCCGTCGTCGACGCCCGCGCCGACGCGCTCGATACCGCCCGTGTGGTCGTCCAGACGCTCGCGACGACCGAGGAAGCGGACGTCCTTCTCTTTCCGGCCCGCGTCCAGTCGGCCGTCCAAACGAAAATTTTCGCGGAATCGGAAGGCGTGGTCCGCCTCGTTCCCGTCCATGTCGGCCAGGCGATCTCGAAGCGCGACCGCGTGATGACCCTTCAGCATACCGACCCTGTATACGAGTACGCGCCGGTGAAGATCACCTCGCCGGTCGCGGGCGTCGTGAGTTCGCTCGAGGTAACCGAGGGAACGAACGTCACGAAGGGCGAATGGCTCGCGACGGTCACGGATCCCGCTCGCCTGAAGATCGCGATCGAGGTGCCGGCCCAGGACTTGGCGAAAATCCACCCCGGTATGACCGGCGAGTTCCGCTCGGCGCCCGGCGCCGAGGCGCGGGCTGTCCGCGTCGTCGGCGTGAGCCCCCTTGTCGACGCGAAAACCGGCACGGCGCCCGCCGATCTCGCGTTTCCGCAAAGGGTCGGGAAGACCGTTTCCGTGCCCGTGATGCCGGGCACCCTCGGTCAGGTCGTCATCCGCGCGAACCTTCATTCCGCGATGTTGATCGCGGAGGACGCGGTCGTATACCGCGACGGAAAAGCAATGGTTCGCAAGCTCGACGGCGACAAAATGAAGCTCACCGCGGTCGAGATCGGCGATCGTCGGCGCGGCAGCGTCGAGGTGAAGAAAGGACTCGCTCCCGGAGACCGTGTGATCACGCGCTCGAGCCGTTTCGTCAGCGACGGCGAAATCGTGAAGGTCGAGGACGCCCCCGCGGGGG
>JAYVXM010000200.1:0-6740 GCA_043785205.1 Bdellovibrionales bacterium | reverse complement strand
TTCGTCGAGCTCAAGGTCGTAGATGACCTTGGAGAACGCGGTCTCGTCGGCAAGATCCTGTTTGATCGCTTCGATGTACTTATCCGGATACTTCGAGACGAGTTCCTCGATGTATTGGTTCAGCTTCTTCTCGCGAAGGATGAGTTCCTTCCGCTTAATTTTTTTCCAGTTCTTGATGTAATGGAGGCGGCAATACCCGGCCGTCGACGAAGAACTCTCGCACGCGATTTCGCGGCACATGTCTTCGTAGTTTTTCGGAGCGCTCGCCTTCTTGACCTTCGCGACCTTCTGCGGTTTCGTCAGCGGCTTCGCCGGAACGGCGGGGATCGGCGCGGCACCGGCTTTTACTTTAAGCTCGACCGCTTTTTTTCCTGCTGGTTGCGACATCGCTGGGGCCCCCGCCTTCTTAGTGGCAGCAAGCTTAACGTCTTTTTTCGGCTCGGACTTGAGCGATGCTTTCGTGGCAACGCCTTTACCGGCGCCCTTCTTCGCGGACGCGGAAAGCGGGGCAGAATGGGGAGCGGGTTTTTTAGGCGCCGTCTTTTTCGATACGGACTTGGCGGCCATTTTCGCTTTCTTCGGCGGAGCTTTTTTCGGCATAGTCTTCCTGGGTCAAAGTCTTGCGGGATTGATCACTTAGCTATAACTTAGCGGTGTGCCACGCCCTACTAAACGCGTCAAGAGTTTCGGCGCGATCGACCTCCACTTCCACGGAGCGTTTGGAATCGATTTGATGACGGCGAAAGCCGCCGAACTCGATTCGTTGTCCGCGCAGCTCGAAACGAAGGGCGTCGCCGGTTTTTCCGCGACGACGCTCTCCGCGTCCGAAAGCGATTTGGCGAAAACGGTCGCTCGACTCGGCGCATGGATTCGGTCCGAATCCGCGCCGGGCGCGAAACCGCTCGGGATCCACCTCGAAGGGCCGTTCTTGAACGGCGACGCCGCCGGCGCGCACCCGCCCGGAATCCTTCGGAAACTTCGGATGAGCGAGTTGGAAACGCTTTGGGAGCTTTCGAAGGAAACGCTTCACATCCTCACGATCGCGCCCGAGACACTCGATTGGGAGACGTTACCGGTGCTTTGCGCGTGGGCGGGAAAACGGCGGATTCGGCTCGCGATCGGCCATACCCGCTGTACGGCCCCCCAGGCGGAGGCCGCGTTTCTCGCCGGCTTTAGCGGCGTCACTCACGCCTGGAACGCGTTGAGTTATCACCATCGGGAACCCGGCGTCCTCGGGGCCGCGCTCGGCCGACGGGCAACCTACGTCGAGCTCATTCCGGACGAGGTTCACGTCCACGCCGCGTTCATCGACTGGACGCTCGCGCTCCACCCGAAGGGGACCTTTTTCGTGAGCGACGCCGCCCCGGCGGCGTGCACGGACGGATCCCACTTTCACCGGTTCGGCGATCTCGAATGCCGCTTCCAAGACCGCGCGAGTCGGCTCCCCGACGGTCGCCTCGCCGGGGGCGGATTTCTGCTTCCCGACTCGTTCGCCCAGTGGGTCGCGGCCGAATCCGCGCGTCGGGCCGAGCGTCCCGAGGCGATCCTGAAGACCCACCTCGCCCGGATTCACCGGCTACCCCTCGAGGCGATTTTCATTCGCAAGGCCGCGGCCGATCGCCTGCTCAAACGCTTCCCCGTGACCTGGGAACTCCGCGCCGGCGGCCGCGGAATCCTTCCGGAAATCCGCGTGGTTTCGACCCGAAAAAAGAAGCGGTAAAACTCTCCGCTCGGTGATAATCCTTGCGAACCGCGATTCTCTCGCGGAATCGAGCCATGAAGATCTACCTGAGCGAAATCAAAGAAACCGACCGCGAATATTCCGCGAACGAAACCGAAACCTGGGTTTCTTCGACGATCGCCGCGCTCGATGAATCGACGGCGTCCTTGCCGGGCTCGAACGAAAATCTCCGCCCTTCGGGACTCAAGACCGTCGCGCCGCCGCGGCCGACCGCCGTGCGTTTCAATCTCCGGCGCGTCGACGAGGTCATCGTGGTTTCGGGCGACGTCGAAACCACCGTCCAGCTTCTCTGTTCCCGGTGCGCGGCCCCGTTTCTCCTGCCGGTGAACGAGCACTTCACCGCGCTCTACTGCAAAGACAAAGAGATGGCCGGCATCGCCTACCTCGACCAGAACGCGAACCCGCGCGGCCAGAACAAAGGCTACGCTCGGCACGCCCACGACGAGGGCGGATCGAACGGAACCGAAGCCGCCGACGACCTTGAAATCACCTACATCGCCGAGGAGTACCTCGAGCTTCCGGTCGTCCTCGCGGAACAAGTTCAGCTTCGCATTCCGTTTCAGCCGCTCTGCAAAGAGGACTGCAAGGGAATCTGCGCGAACTGCGGCGCGGATCTGAACGTCGGGCGGTGCGCCTGCGCGAAGATCGTGAAGGAAACGCCGTTCGCGGTTTTGAAAAATTTGAAGCCTTCCGCCCGCGCGACGAAGACTTAGGCAATGACGATCCGGAGTTCCGCGCCGCAGCGCTTCGCCACCGCGGCGAAGCATCGCGTCGACGAGCGCGCGGCCTAAAATCCTTTTCCTTTCCGCCGCTTTGGCTTAGACCTCTAAGTCCATGTCCCGACTCCTCCTCGACGTCATGGGTGGCGATCACGCACCCAAAGCGATACTCGACGGCGCCCTCGCCGCGCTCCCGGACCTGCATCATCCGCTCGTCCTGATCGGCGACGAAAAGAAGATTCGGAAACACGCCATCGCAAAGCAGATCACCGACGGGCCCGGCTCTCGCGTGGCCCTGATCCACGCCTCCGAAAACATCGAGATGGACGATAAGATCAAAGCCCTCCGCGGAAAACCGAACGCGCCGATCAACGTCGGCACCCGCCTCGTCGCCGAATCGTGGCGCGCGGATCACGAGGGCTCGGGTACCGGACCCGACGCCTTCGTCAGCGCGGGCCACTCGGGCGCCGTCATGGCGTCCGCGCTCCTCACGCTCGGCCGGCTGAAGGGCATCGAGCGCCCGGCGATCGCGACCCGACTCCCGACGATCAACGGCAAGGGCGTCGTCTGCCTCGACGTCGGCGCGAACGTTGATTGTAAACCCGAACACCTCCGCGACTTCGCGATCATGGGCGCCTTCTTCGCGTCCGCGCGTGGCGCGGGCCTCGCGCTTCCGAAAGTGGCGATCCTCGCGAACGGCGAAGAGCGCACGAAGGGAAACGATCTCACCCGCTCGACCTATGCGATCCTTGAAGGCCATCCCCTCTTCACCGGCGGCGGGAAGGGCTCGAAGGCCGTCGCCGAATTTTCCGGCTACTGCGAAGCGAAGGAGATGTTCCGCGGGAACGTCGACGTCGTCGTGATGGACGGGCTCATCGGGAACCTTATTTTGAAGAACTCCGAGGCCCTCGGCTCGATGCTGATCAATATCCTCACCCACGAAGCGAAACGAAATCCGCTCGCGCTCCTCGGCTTCGGCATGGCCTGGCCGGCGATCCGCGCGTTCAAGAAGAAAGTCGACTTTCGCGAAGTCGGCGCGGCGCCTCTCCTCGGCGTCCAGGGTTACGTCTTCATCGCCCACGGCCGAAGCGACAAGCTTGCGATCCGAAATTCCCTGATCCGCGCCCAGGAATCGCTCGATGCGAAGATGATCGAGCGGCTCGAAAAGGCGGTCGCTCCCGAACTCGCTTCGCCGGGGGCCCATCCGTGATCGCGTCGCGAATCGCCGGCACCGGCTCGGCCTTTCCCGAACGCGTCGTCACCAACGCCGAATTTTGCGAATGGATCGCCCGTTTCGCCGGCGAGGTGCCCGAGGGTTTCGGCCCGGGCTGGATCCTCGACCGGAGCGGAATCGAAAAACGGCATTTCGCACACGGCGAGGAAACCGTCTCCGAGCTCGGCGCGCGAGCCGCGAGACGCGCGCTCGAAGCGGCGGGCCTCGATGCCTCCGCGATCGACGGGATCCTCGTCGCGACCTGCACGCCCGACCAACCGCTCCCCGCGGCCGCGACCTTCGTACAGAAAAAAATCGGGGCGAAGCGCGCGTTCGCGTTTGACCTGAACGCCGCCTGCAGCGGATTCCATCACGCCTGGGCGACCGCGCACGCGCTCCTGGTCGCGGGTCAGGCGAGGAACCTCCTCGTCATCGGATCCGAGGTCCTCACCTCGATCACCGACTACTCCGACCGGAAAAGCGCGATTCTTTTCGGCGACGGCGCGGGCGCGATCGTCCTCTCACGGGCCGAAAGCCATCCGGAGTCCCACTTCACGCTTTCCGCCGACGGAAACCAGTGGGACCTCTTTCAAGTTCCCGCCGGCGGGTCGGCGCGGCCGATGTACGGCCTTGAACCGGCGACGCTTCCCGACCTTCGTTACTCCGAGACCCGCATGCAGATGAAAGGTCCGGAAATCTTCAAGTCCTCGGTGCGCACGATGGTCGACCTCTCGTCGAAGCTTCTCGCCGGGCTCGGGAAAACCGCCGCCGACGTCGACTTCGTCGTTCCCCACCAGGCGAATCTCCGGATTCTCGAACGCGTGGCGAAACTCCAGAAAATCGGGATGGAGCGTTTCATCTTGAACATCGCGGAGCGCGGAAACACCTCCGCGGCGACCGTGCCGACCGCGCTCGATCAGGGCGTTCGCGAGGGAAAAATTCGGCGAGGCCACCGGCTCCTCGTACCCGTCTTCGGGGCGGGCGTGACGGCGGGCGCGGCGTACGTCGTCTACTGATTGGATTCGACTCGAATCGAGAGGAGCGAAAATTTTATGAGCGAGAAAAAACCACCGATCGCCTTCTTTCCTGGCCAGGGCTCCCAGCACGTCGGGATGGCGAAAGAACTATACGGAAACTTCAAGCTCGTGCGCGAGACCTTCGAAGAAGCGAGCGACGCGTGCCGGCTGAACCTGAAGAAGCTCTGCTTCGACGGGCCCGAGGAAGATCTTCAGCTGACGGAAAACACCCAACCCGCGTTGCTCACGGCTTCGATCGCCGCGTTTCGCGTGGCCGAAGCCGAACGGGGTTTCGCGCCGGCCGCGGTCGCCGGCCATTCCCTCGGCGAATATTCGGCCCTCGTCGCCGCGGGCGCGTTTCCGCTCGCCTCGGCCGCGCGCTGGGTGCGCGAACGGGGCCGCGCGATGCAGATCGCGGTTCCCGCCGGTCAGGGCGGCATGGCGGCCGTCCTCGGCGTCGACGACGCCATGATCGATGCACTCTGCAAAGCCGCGGTAGTTTCCGCGAAGGGAAAGCGCCTGCACGACGCGGTCGAGAAATCCGCCGGAGAGAGCGCGGTCGACTGCGTCCTTTCGCCCGCGAATTTCAACGCTCCCGGGCAGACGGTGATCGCCGGGTCCGCGGACGCGGTGGCCGAAGCGCTCGCGCTCCTTAAGATCGGCGCCGAATTCTCTGGCAAGGCGATTCCGCTCGCGGTCTCCGCGCCGTTTCACTGCGCGCTCATGGCGCCCGCTCGATTGCGCATGGCCGAACTTTTTTCCCAAGCCTCCTCGGCGGAAACGCCGCGCGCGCTACGCTATCCGTACGTCGCGAATCGCACGGCGAAACTTACGACTGAACCTTCGGTCGTGTTCGAGCTGCTGATCGACCAGGTTGACCATCCGGTCCTCTGGCGTCAGAGCGTCTCGATGCTGATCGAGCGCGGGTACGCGCGCGCCGTCGAGTTCGGCCCGGGAAAAGTGCTGCAGGGCCTGGCGAAACGGATTACGGCCGCCCATAGCGGAGCGGTGTTCGCCTGCACCGGAATGTCCGATTTGAAAACGCTTCAAGACCTTTTTTAACGATAGGAGACTCCGCGTGAGCACCACCAAACCCCTCGCCCTCGTCACCGGCGCCTCCCGCGGACTCGGCGCCGCGATCGCCGAAAAGCTCGCGCGCGAAGGCTACCTCGTCGCGCTTAATTTCGCTTCAAACGAGGCGAAGGCGCTCGAACTCAAGGCGAAGATCGAAAGCACGGGCGGATCGGCGATCCTCGCGAAATTCGACGTCGCCGATTCAGCGGCGGTCGACGCGGCGGTCGAGACCCTCACCGCTGCGCACGGACCGGTCGCCTGTCTCGTCGCGAACGCGGGCATCACGGTCGATTCGCTCCTCATGCGGATGAAAGATGCGGACCTCGACCGGACGATCGACGTGGATTTGAAAGGCGCCATCTACTGCGCACGCGCCGCGTCACGCGGAATGATGAAGGCTCGGGCCGGGTCGATCATTTTCATTTCGTCGGTCGTCGGCGAAATGGGAAACGCGGGCCAGTCGGCTTACGCCGCGGCAAAAGCCGGATTGATCGGATTTGGGAAATCGGTCGCGAAGGAACTCGCTTCCCGGTCGATTCGTTGCAATGTTGTTGCGCCGGGTTACATCCAGACCGACATGACGGGAGCCTTGACGGAGAGCCAAAAAGATACGATTCTCCGGAGCATTCCGCTAGGCAGTCTAGGTACGCCGGAAGATGTCGCCGAGACGGTCACGTTTCTCGCATCTCCGAAGGCCCGGTACATCACCGGCCAAGTCATCGGCGTAAATGGCGGGATGTACATTTAAGACAGTTTCGGTATTCGGTTTAACGTTTCGGTTTCAGTACGGTTTCCGTTTTCGGTTTGTCCCCTCCGCGCTAAAGCGTCTAACAAGGAAAAGCATCGCCCATGACCGCTTCCATTGAAGAAAGAGTCCGTTCCATCATCGTCGACCAGCTCGCGGTCGACGCCACGAAAGTTTCGCAGACGGCATCGTTCATCGACGACCTCGGCGCGGACAGCCTCGACATCGTCGA
>JAYVXM010000199.1:0-6740 GCA_043785205.1 Bdellovibrionales bacterium | reverse complement strand
AACTACGCGCCGCTCGTCCCGGGCGCCACCAGCCAAACCCTGCTCATCAATTACAATAACGGGAACGTCGGAACTTCGACGAGTCAGCTCGTCACGGGTACTGCGCTTGCGCTTGCTTCGCTCTCCGTCACGGCGCCCGCCTCGAATCCGTACGACTACGGAAACGTCACGATTGGCGCGGCAGGCGTCGACCTTACCGTCACCTTTTCGAATTCCGGCGGCCAGTCAGCGACCTCGATGGTCGCGAGCGGGCTCGGCGCTCCGATCACCTATAAGGGCGGCACCTACCCCGGTACCGGCGGGACCTGCGGCGCGACTCTCGCGGCGGCCGCGACGTGCAATCTGATCGTGACCTTCACGCCGACCGCGGCCGTCACCTCGAACATCACCCTGACGATGACGTACGCCGACGGTTCGGGGGGAACGCCGAACGTCACGCGCGGATTCAAGGGCACCGGTATCACCGCCGCCGTCCTCACGCTCTCCGGCGGGCCGACCTATAACTACGGAACCCAGCCGATCGGTACGACCACGCCGGCGACGTTCACGCTCACGAACTCCGGAGGCAGCACGGCTACCGCGCTTTCCGGCTCCGCGCTGACCGCTCCGTACGCCTACGCGGGCGGCGCCTATCCGGGCACCGCGGGAACCTGCGGCGCGACCCTCGCCCCCGCCGGTACCTGCACGGTCGTCGTAAACTACGCACCAACCGCCGCCGTCGTTTCAAACGCGACGCTCACCCTTCCTTACAACGACGGCGCCTCCGCCACGAGCGCGACCCGGCCGATGACCGGCACGGGCGCGGCGGTCGCTTCGCTAACGCTGAACGCCGGCTCCAATTACGGTTACGGCGCAAAGAACGTCGGTTCGTCGACGGATGCGACCCTCACGATCGCGAACGGCGGCACGACCGGCGCGACGGCCATCGCGCTTTCGGGACTCTCCGCGCCGCTGACTTTTAAGGGCGGCACGTTTCCCGGCACCGGCGGCACTTGCGCGGCGACGCTAGCCGGCTCCGCTTCCTGCACCGTGATCGTCACCTACGCTCCGACCGTGGCCGGAGCGACGAGCCAAACGCTTCTGGTCAGTTACAATAACGGCGCGTCGGGCGTCTCGACGAGTCAGCTCATCACCGGTACCGGCGTCGCGCTCGCTTCGATCGCCATCACGAATCCGGTCGTCGATCCGTTCGATTACGGTACCGTCACGATCGGGGCGGCCGGCGTGGATCAAACCTTCACGCTTTCGAATACCGGCGGTCAAGCCGCGACTTCGCTCACCGCGACTGGGCTCGCCGCGCCCTTCAATTTCAAGGGTGGCGCCTACCCGGGCACCGGCGGGACCTGCGGCGCCTCACTCGCGAACGGTTCGACCTGCACGATCATCGCGACGTTCCTTCCGACTACGCCCGTTTCCGATTCGGATTCCCTCAACGTCGCCTACAACGACGGGTCCGGAACGACGATCAACCTCACTCACGGCGTCACCGGGACCGGCGGAAACGCCGCGAGCCTTTCGATTTCGGACGCGGTGACTTACGATTACGGATCGCGCACCGTCAGCACGACGACGAATCATACGTTCGTCGTGACGAACAACGGTGGCTCTTCGGCGACGTCGATCGTCGCGACTGCTTTTGCCGCCCCGTTCACGTTTCTCGGCGGGGCCTACCCGGGCACCGGCGGCTCCTGCGGCACGACTCTAACCGCAGGTACTACGTGTACGATTTTCGTTTCGTTTTCTCCAACCTCGACCGGCGGATTCTCGGATACCCTCACGCTCACTTACAACGACGGCGTTTCCGCGGGAGTGATCGCGTCCCGCCCGATTACCGGCACGGGTGGCGCGGTCGCGAACCTCTCGATCTCCGACGGCCCGACCTACAATAACGGTTCGATCGTTCTCGGCTATACGGTCACGAAAACCTTTACCGTAACGAATGTCGGCGGGGTCGCCGCCACGGCGATGTCCGGCGCCGCGCTTTCGGCGCCTTACTCTTACTTCGGTGGCGCCTATCCGGGCACGGGCGGGACTTGCGGCGCCTCGCTCGGCGCGGCCGGAACGTGCACCGTCTTGATCAAATATGCGCCGACGAGCGCGGTAACGTCGAACCTCACGTTCACCCTCAATTACAATAACTCCTCGATCGCGACGAATACGACCCGGCCGATGACGGGTTCGGGCGCGACCATCACCAAGATCGCCGGCGGCACCGGACATACCTGCGCGCTCTACTCCAGCGGCGCGGTGAAGTGTTGGGGTTCGGGCTCCTTCGGGCAGCTCGGAAACGGCGGCACCGCGAATTCGACGACTCCGGTCTCGGTGAGCGGGATCTCGACCGCGATCGACCTCGCGGTCGGCGCGAATCATAGCTGCGCGCTCCTCTCGAATGGGCGCGCCTACTGCTGGGGCGCGGATAATTCGGGCCAACTCGGCGACAACGCCTCACTCACGAACGTCAGCTCCCCGGCTCAAGTCGGACTCTATACCGATTTTACGCAGATTGCCGCGGGTGGCGACACGACCTGTGGACTTCGTTCCGGCGGCACGATCGTCTGTTGGGGGAACGACCTCGAAGGAACGCTCGGTGATAACGCCGCGTTCGTGAATCAGCCGACGCCAGTCACGGTAAGCGGGCTCGCGGGCATGACCGACGTTTCGGTCGGCCGCGGCCACGCCTGCGGGCGCAAGTCGGACAGTACGACCCGCTGCTGGGGATCGGCGACTTTCGGCCAGATCGGGAACGGCACGAACACCAACTCCGGCGTGCCGGTGACTCCGGGCGCGGGGACCGCGCTCTGGTCAGCGGCGGGCGGCGACGTCGCTTGCGTGTTCACGACCGGCGGCACGATAAAATGCTGGGGCGCCGACGACTTCGGTCAGCTTGGCGACAACGCCGCACTGGCTTCGAAAACCACGCCCGTGACTGTCGCGGGTCTCGCGAACGTGACGTCGATCAAGATGGGATTGAAGCACGGATGCGCCCTCACGGCGGGGAACGCCGTCCTTTGCTGGGGCCGCGATACCTACGGTCAAATCGGCGACAACGCCGCGCTCGTGAACCAACCGACTCCCGTTACCGTCGCCGGCATGGCCGCGACGGCCGTCATCGGCGTCGGCGAAAACCATTCGTGCGGCGTCCTCGCCTCGGGTCTCGTTTATTGTTGGGGCCAGAATACCGCGAGCCAGCTCGGCGACGGCGGCACGACGAACCAGCCGACTCCGGTCCTGGTCCAAGGTCTCTAACGCGATGGAATCTGCCGGCGATTCCCTACGAAACTATTACCACCGGAAGAAGTGCCTTCACGTTTACCGCCTCCGAACGGCGACGACGTCGCCGGAAGATCGCTGGCGGCGCGTTTTCCTCACTTTCTTCTTTTCCCTGCTCACGAGCGGGCTCCTGACCGCGCTTTCGCGTGGGTTTCACTTCCCGGAGTTTCTGGCGCTTCCCCTTTCGTTCGCGTCGCTCGTCCTCGCCGTCGAGGGCGCCGATCGCGTCTGGCTTGACCGCTTCAAGATCGCCAATCCGTCGGATCTGGAAGTCTTAGGCGGCCTTTCGTTCGTCGAACTTCGAGTGATCGAAGATTCACTCCTGCTTACGCGGGAAAAATTTATCGGGGCGAAAGTTTGGCGCGGAATCGGACGGCACGCGCGCGAGGGCGTGCGCCTCACCCTTCACTACTGGCCGGTGACCCTTGCGCTCGTCCTAGTGGTCATTTAGCTCGGCCGAATAGGACGTCGTTTAATTCGCGGTTACAGATCCATCTTGAAGTCGATGCGCAAGGCGAACCGATCTTCTGGATCCTGCTGCTGGTAAGGTCCGAGCTCTTCCCGGTAAACCGTTGCGGCCACGCGAAGAATCCACACGTCGAATGCGGCGCCGTAGGTGAGAAATCCCTGGTGGAAGCCTCCGTACAAGTCGAAGAGAGGAAGGCTGATCTTCGCGCCGACGTTTTGCTTCTTTGAAAAGTCGTCGGAGCGATTCAGCTGTTGGATGTCGTACGCGAGGGTGATGCCCGCGATCCCTTGTTTGAACTTTAGTCCCACGCCCGTCGAGAGGTCGCCGCGTTGCGGGCTCGCCCCGCCGCCGAACGTGACGTCGCCGACGTTCAAGAAAGCGGCGCCCCAGTAGGCGGTCGTCGTCGGGCTGATCCGCTGGATCCGTTGGACGCCGAGATCACCGCCATAGCCGGTCCCTTTCCCGCCGATCAGGCTTGACGCGCTCGTGGTGTTGATCGAAAAAAGTTCGGCGGCGGAGAGGAGCCGATAGCCCCCGGTGCGCGAGAGAAACTTCGCGCCGAAACCGAAGCGCCACTCGTTCAGGTATTCGGAGTTATGCTTTCCCCGACCGCGCAGGCGGCCGTCGGTGATCGAATAGCCGAAAGCCGCCTGCACGCCCGAGGTGGTTTGGTAACCGTATTCGATTTTGGGGAAGGCCTGGTTCTTCGCGTAGAGTGCGCCCTGCGTGTCGTAGAAACCGACGAGCGCGAAGCCGGGAGCGAGGACCGCGGTCGAGGCGGTTCCCTGCACGAAGATGTTCTGACCCATGAGCTGGTTCAGACTCGCGCCGCTCGGGTTCTTCAGGTTTTGGAGCGTTTTCCACCCGGAAATCACCCAGTTCGAAACCGTCGGATCAACGTCGACGTAATGGATGGAGAGGTGGTCGTAGGCGGCCACGCCGGCCGGATTGTAGAAGGCGGCATCGCGGTCATCGACAATCGCGGTATAGGCGCCGCCCATCGCGAGCGCTTCAGGACTGCGTAGAAGCGGCCGTTCCATCGAGGCGTTCGTCGAGGACGCGAATGGAAGCGCAGCGAGGATGATAAAGAGAAAAAGTGGGCGAAACTTCACGGCCACCCCAACGGGTTCGTGTCGACAAACTGAACGATACCGGTCGCCGCGCACGACGCCTTATCCGTGGCGACGCCGGTGCAAGAATTTCGGTTCCGGAGTTCGGTCGGGCACGGCGTGCATGCACCGGCCGCGAAGCCGCAGGCCTGGCAGCCGGAGTCGCAGGCGTTGTTTATAAGTCCCGAGAAAGTCGTCGCTGCCGTAATGAGCGCGCCGCCGAGCGTGGCCCCGAGGGCGGTTCCGATCGTCCCGCCGACCTGGGAGATCGAATCGAATAGCGTGAGGATCGAGCCCGTGTAGGTGCACGCGTTCACGTCGACCGCGGTCACGAGCTCCCAGCCATTCGGGTTTCCGACGGTCGCGCCAAGCTTTTTCGTCTTATGGTAGGCGGCGTCGGGCGCGCCGTACCGGTTCTGAAGCGCGCCGACGAGCGACATCGAGACTAGCATTCCGTAAAGGTTCGAATCCTGGGTTCGGTGGGCGGCGATGAGACTGCCGGGATTCGGCGTGGTCGAGTTGATGATGTATTGGGGCGGCGTCAGCGCGCCCGGAAGGCGGATCGCGAAAAGCGCGTCGAGCGAGTTTTGGCCGCCGGTCACGCGTTGATCGGTCATCGTCGAAGGAAAAAGCTGGGTCATGCTCGTCCAGAAAGCGGGACCGACGAGGCTAACCGTACCGAGGTCGGTAATCAGCTGGAAGAAGTTGATGTTCGCGGCGCAGGCATTCGCCGAAGCGCGGGCGAGGCGGATTTCGTCGGTGCCGCAACCGGCTTGCGGATAGTACTGTTCGATGAGCGCGAGTGCGGAGGCGCAATCCTGGGAGCTCAAGAAGCGATCGACGTCCGCGACGATCGCGTTCCTCCCGGAATCGCTATCGCATCCGTAATTGGCGGTGCCACAAGCCGAGCAGAGTGCACTCGCGAGCGCAAGCGCAGAGAGGGTTTTCGAGTTCGATCCCAGCCGAAGAAATAACAACGGACATCCTTTCCGTCGCGCTTCGCTCGATTTCCTTCGGGATCCGTTCCGGGACGGTTAACCGAAAAACTGAGCGAGTCGCTCGCAGCCCTTCCGGAGCGTATCGTCGTCGGTCGCGATGCTCATTCGGACCCACTTCGGGGCGCCAAACGGAGTACCGGGAACCACGGCGACCTTCGCCTCGCGGATCAGAGTCTCCGATAGATCCATCGAATCCTCGCCCGCTTTCAGAAACGCTTCGATCCCCAAAAAGACGTAGAATGCGCCTTCCGGAGGAACCACTTTAAGTTTCTCAGCTTTCGCGAGGATTTCCAACGCCATCCGCCGTCGGCGGCGAAACGCCGCGATCATCTCGGCAAATTTTTCCTCGGCGAGATCGAGGGCCGCGATGCCGGCGTACTGCGCGAGTGAATTGATTCCGCTCGTCGACTGGCCCTGGAGCGTGAGGAGGGCCTGGGTGAGTTCCGGCGGAGCGACGGTCCATCCGATCCGCCAGCCGGTCATCGCGGCGGACTTCGACAGCCCGTTGACGGTGATCGTGCGGTTTCGCAGCTGAGGCGCGGCATCGAGGAACGAAACGAAGGGTTCGTTTCCGAAGAGAATCCGGTCGTAGATTTCGTCGGAGATGATCCAGGCGTTCGGCGCGTGCTCGCGGAGACACTCCCCGATCGCTTCGAACTCGGCGCGCGAGTAGGTCGTGCCGGTCGGGTTCGACGGCGAATTCAGGACCAGGATTTTCGTCTTCGGAGTGAGGGCGCGGCGAAGGTCAGCGGGTGTGACTTTAAATTTATTTTCGGCTTTTCCTTCGACGATGATGGGCTTCCCTTCGGCGAGTTTCGTGATTTCGGGATAGCTAAGCCAGTACGGCGCCGGGATTAGGACTTCGTCGCCCGGATTCAGGAGCGCCATCATCAC
>JAYVXM010000198.1:0-6745 GCA_043785205.1 Bdellovibrionales bacterium | reverse complement strand
TTCGTTCGGTTTCTCATTCGATGAAACTCGAAAAACAGGGGTTAACTGCCGAAGCGAATAACGCTCAACTGAAAGATCTTGCTCAAGAGCTCAAAGCCAAACTTGATCCCTTGCTTTGGGAGAAGTCGAAGTGAGTATTCGATTCGAATACCCGGAAGGCGCAACTCCGCTATCGTCCAACGAAACGGACGGTCTTATTTCAAAGCACATTTCGACTCAAAAAGAACTGAACGAAGTCGAGCAGGCAAATATCCTCGAGGCTCGGAAGTGGCTTGCCGGCAAGAAGCCAAAAGATCTGCTCACGGATACTTTCGTTCGAAAGCTTCATAAGCGGATGTTTAAAGACGTTTGGAAATGGGCGGGCGAATACCGGTTAACGGAAAAAAACATCGGCGTAGATCCACTGCAAGTACCCATTCAAATTGCTCAACTCTGTAAAAACACTTCCTACTGGATTGAGAACAAATCCTTTGGATGGGATGAGCTTGCAGCCCGATTTCACCATCGTCTCGTTTCTATCCACGCCTTTCCAAACGGGAACGGCAGACACGCGCGCGAAATAGCGGATTTGCTTCTTTTAACCAACGGACAAAAGGCGTTTTCCTGGGGAGACGCCGATAGGGGTTTGGGGATTGGTCAAACAGGCGATCACCGAACCGCTTACCTAAAGGCTTTAAGAGACGCTGACAAAAATCGCTTCGACAAACTGCTGCAGTTTGTTCGGGGTTGAGCCCATGCACCGCGCAATCCGGTTTGCTCCTTTTTGCTACTCGTACTTTTAAAGGTGAGGGAGTCCCGAGTATTACGGCCGTCCCCACTCCGCAACCAAATAACGGAACGCCTCAGACCACAAGTCTGGGGCGTTTCTGCTTTTCGGTCCCAAAACCAACCAGCACATCAATAAACTCAAAAACCACAGGGATTAAGCGTAATTGGCCGCCTAAGCTCACTGACTTTTAAAATTGCTCGAGGTCAATCAAGGTCAACGAAAGCCATCGGAGGACAACGGTGAGTCTGCCGAAAGTCTGCCAAATTCGTTCGCGCGTCTGCCAACGGTTGAAAAAGTCTGCCGGAAAATCGTGGCAGACATTAACGATAGTAAGGACTCGCTTTAAAGCGCCCCGAGTAGGACGTTAGCGAGCGTTCAAAACCCAGTTTTTCAAAGAACGCCTCATTCCCCGGTTGAGCTCCAAAAAAGAACGAAGTGTGGCCGAATCGCTCCTTTATCTTTTCAACGATCGCTCGACCCACTCCTTGTTTCTGGTAGTCCGGTCTCACGAAAATGTCCGGGATGAATGTCATCAAGAGGTCGTCGGAAAATGCTCGTCCACACCCGACGGCTTCGCCGGAATGCGACCTGACAACCACCGCGTAGGAACTCTCTGATATCGCGAGTGCAACCTTACCCATGTCGTAGGTGCGACTCGCACCCCACCCAACCGCCTTCGAAAGTGAGATGAACTCGTCGGCAGACAGGTTTCCAACTTCGATCGACAGATCCTTCACTTTTAGTCCCGCCTAAGCTGCACTGAGGTCAAATTCGACTTGGCCATACTCCACGATCGGAGTTTTCTCCGACCGACCGGCCGCTTGTGAAGTCTTGATCTTCACCGCACCAACCGCCTCGAAGAAGGCGATCAACTTATTCAAGTTCGACACATCCATATCGATGAGCTTCGCGAGCTCATAAACCGATTTCGGCTTATGCGTCAGAATGGCCGAGAGAACACCAAGGTTCTTCGTGAAGCGATCGAAGTCCTTCTTATTATCGAATGAAATCTCGTAGTGGCCGCCTTTCAAGCGCCCCTTCCGCGAGTCCTTCAAGGCTTTTTTGAATTCCGACAAAGTTTCCGAAGCGGATTTAATCGACACGATTAGTTTTTTCATAGCTTCACTCCTAAGTGGGTAAACACCAAATTCACAAAATCCGCGATCAACTGCTCGTCAGAGATATACGCATAAGCCGATTCGACGTCGTCCAAATGAATATGCGGACCCTTTGGATGGTGATTATCGAAAAGAACTGAACTCCCCGTCTTCAAATCCTTGCAGATCAATCCGTACTTAATACCGTCCGGATAATGGGCAGACTTTCCGACTTCGTGAATCGAAAGCTCCACCACATAGCGGCCTTGAATCTTACTTTTCACGTAGTATCGAAGGCGCGCCTTCATAGCAGTATAATATTACCTATATAGGTTAATTACAACCCATATTCACTCGGTAGCTCGTTGGCTCAATAACCCGTCAAAACGAAGCACAAATAACGAAAAACATAGGAGAACTGTGAAAAGTCGTTCGAGGTCTATCGAACTTGTCGAACTGGTCGGCCGGAGGATCACTGAGACTGCGCAACTTGATCTTCAAGCGCGCTTCAGTGTTCTCGGAGTCAGGAAAGATGACGGACGAGAAGGACGCCGACGGAAGCCGCCCAACAATAATAGGCGAACCACTTCCAACGCCCCCCCTCGATCCAGCTTGAAACCCACTTCAGCGCGACGAGGCCCGCCGCGAAGCTGAAGGCCATCCCCGCGAGTCCCGGCCCGACGAGCGCCGACATCGCCGCCCCTTCGTGCGCCTTCACGAGCCGCAAAAGCTCGCGCGCCACGACGGGCGGGGTGAGAATGACCGCGAGCGCGAAGCTGAATTCCTCGGAGAGGTCCTTCGAGACGCCGGCGAGCAAGCCCGTCGAAATCGTCGCCCCCGAACGGGAGAAACCTCGAAACGGAAGGCAGAGTCCCTGAACGACTCCGATAAGAATCGATTTTCGATCGGTCAGCGGTCCCGGGCGGCCCGCCCGCGAGCCCGCGATGAAAATGAGGATCCCGACCGCGAAAAGCGATCCGGCGATCAGCGGTAAATTCCCGAAAAGCTGCTCGATTTCCGAATGGGGCGAATCCCCCAGAAAAATCCGCTCGATAACCTTCTTCAGAATCAGTCCCACGACGCCCGTTACCGCGGTCGCGAAAAGGAGTCCCTTGACGAACGTCCGCCGAATCTCCGTCGGCGCGCGCCAAATCTTTCGCCACCGTTTCCAAAAGAAAAGGAGGACCGCGAACATCGTCCCCGTGTGGAGCATCACGAGGAGAAACGTCATTTCGGCGGAACTCGGATCGATGCCCATCAACGTCTCAGCGACGATCACGTGGGCCGAGCTCGAGACCGGAAGGAGTTCCGCTAATCCCTGAATGATCGCCAAAACGAGAATGTGCAATAAGCTCATGGTTCTTCTCTTCCTTTTTCGCCATTAAAGCGAAGTCGAAGAGTGAATACCAGCGTCGCTCGGTTAAGCGGGATCCGGCGCGGGGACTTCCGAGGCCGTTTTAGCGGAGTTCCTGGTTGAACCCCCATTCGGGATTATTTCAGCCCCCCGCTAGACGAACTCTACTGGGCTGGCTACTGTCCGGGTGATTTGGGAATCGGGACGCGACGACGCGTTTCTTACTTGGGGGGAAATCATGAAAATGTTCGGTAAAATCGGCTATTTGTCGACAGTCATCGCTTTTAGTTTAAGCGCGATCGTTCCGACGGCTTTCGCGTGTTCGCTCGACGGTAAGGAAGGATTTCTACCGCGAAACAACCGCTATGTCCCGATGCGTCAAGAAATTCTCGACCACAACGGCGCCCCTCAGGGCGGCGGGATCACCCAGGCCGAGTTTAACGGCGTGATCGATTCGGTCCTCAAAGTTTATACCCCGATCGTCTCCGCGATGGGTGGGAACCTCGTGGTGAAGCGGAATTGGACCGACGGCACCGTAAACGCCTACGCCGATCGCTCGGACGGAAACTGGAACCTGAACATGTTCGGCGGCCTCGCCCGCTCGAAAGAAGTGACGATCGACGCCTTCCTCGCGGTCATGTGCCACGAGCTTGGCCACCAAATCGGCGGCGCTCCGAAATTCACCACCATGGGCTCCGCTTGGGCCGGCGTCGAAGGCCAGGCCGACTACTGGGCGACACTGAAGTGCATGCGCCGAGTACTCCAAAACCAGCCGAACCTTCGCGCGCTCGCGCCGCTCGGCGCTCCGGACTCCGTCCGCATCGCTTGCCAAGCGAGTTTCAAAGTCACCAACGACGCCGCGATCTGTATTCGCACGGCGATGGCCGGGCTTTCGCTCGCGGAACTCCTGGCGAGCCTCGGCGGCGACGGCATCCCGGATTTCTCGACGCCGGACAAGGCGATCGTCACCACGACGTTCGAAGCTCACCCGGCTTCGCAATGCCGTCTGGACACTTACTACGCCGGATCGCTCTGCCCGGTTTCGTTCAGCGCCGACGTTTCCCAAACCGATCCGCTTCTGAACACCTGTTCCGAAGAAAGAGGCGATAAAATCGGCGTGCGTTCCCGCTGCTGGTACGCCCCGACGACGAACAATCAATCGCGTCGGGTCAACCCGACCGCCGTCTTCTCGGATCGTCTGTACTAATCCCGAACTCATCACTGAGGCTCGGCTTCGAGATCCTGAAAACTCAAGGGCCGTCGGCGATTCGCCGACGGCCCTTTGATTTCCTTAAAGCCGAGGGGCGGGACTAAAGCCGGTTCAGGAAGAGCGCATCCAAGTCGGAGACGCTCTTTCGCATCGCTGTCTCGTTCCGGCTGAATCGCGCGGCGGACGGATAGCTGGCGCCAAAGCACCAGTGCTTCTTATCCACGAAGCACTCCTGGACCACGTTTTCCCTCCCGACGAGCAGCATCCCGATGAGGGGATTCCGGATGAGCCAGGACCGGCGCACTTTTCCCGTCGACCGCTGAATCGCGCGGTAAGTGGAGCTTCCCTCCGGAAATCCGGCGAGCGAAGCGCTCCACCCGAGAATCGAGGCCTCGCCGTATTTCGGATCGAGGTCCCCGAAAATCCGGGCCGCGGTACTCCGCACTTTCACGTCGGAAAAGTTCGCCACCTGGGCGGCGGCGATCCCGACCTGCCAGATCGAGGTCGGACACTGGTACATCGGGTAGTTCGAACGGGCCCGATCGTGGCCCTGCTCGTGGCAATTCGAATAACGAAAGGCGTGCTGGCCGGGCAAATCAAGAATCCCTTCCCGGAGCGACCACCAGGTCGTGATCGCGGCCGCATTCGCCTGTTCAGCGGGCGTGCCCGGCAGACGCGGAACCACGCAACGCGAAATCCACGCGACGTTCGCGACCTGAATCGGAGTGAGCACTTGCCCGTTCACCGTCACTTCGCGGTAAGCGTCGTTCGGCGCCGCCGCGTCGGGCGGAGTGAAGCAGTCCGCGAGCTGAGCCTTGAGGACCTGGTCGCTCGCCGCTTGGCTCGTGAGTTCTTCTTTCCCGAATGCCTCGTCGCAAAACCCGCCGCAGCTAGAAGCCAGAATCAGTTCCAAAACCAACGAACTTTTGGATGTGTGCATAAATCCCCCTTCGGACGCCGAAAACTATAGGCCCGCATTTCGAAGCTGGGGAGTTAGGTTCGCGACCCGAAAAGGTTCATCGTTGAAACGATTCGAATTTTTTTTCTTAAATGGCCTTTATTTAAAGATGGGGATCTTCGAAGTTAGATTTGATTTTTTCGGCGACCGCTATAGGGGGTCTGAAATCGAAATTATTGCATCGCGTTATTTTCGGAGACGCTTCAGTACCGGCGGAACACCCATCGTGACGATGAGGATAATCACGGTCGCCCACGTTCCGTCGCCCAGTACGTTTCGTAGCCAGAGGGTCGCCGCCATCAGCAGCGCGAAGTAGAGCATGTCGCCCGCGATCGCAATCGCCCATCCGACGAAAAAACCGTGACCAGCGGCCCGCGCCACCACCCGCCCCGTCATGGGGTCGGTCCCGAACGCGACCATCACGAGCGCGAACGGTCCCCCTTTTTTTCCGTAATGGGCGGTCGTCTTTCGAAGGGCCTGTTTGAACGCCGCGCTTACGCGCGCGAAATAGGCGGAACGTCGGGACCGCGCGATCAAATGATTGAGCACCGGTTCGAAAGCCATGGCGAGGATCACGTCGGACAGGAAATAAAGCGCGGTCATTCCTTCCCAGCCGATGCCGCGACTGCGCGCGAGCAATACCCCAGCCGGAATCCCCCCGCCGAAAGGAATGAGAAAGACGATCAGCACCGCCCAGGCGTCCGATAAGTTCAGGGAAATATACGGGCCGACCATGACGCCAGACCGACCTTTCCTGGTTTACTCCGCGACCGAGGCCGGAGCCGGACCGCCGCGACGGCGGGGCACGCGTTCGACCGGATTCAACACCGTCTTGCAGACCCGCTCCGCCGCGAGTTCGCGATTCGCGAGATAACTTCGGACCGACTCGGGCACATTACTTCCGCCGCCGATCTGGAACATCCAAGGTCGGGTCAACATGCCTTCCTCGACTCCGCTGACGGCGTCCATCGGAATCCAAATGCCGGAAACCGCGTAGACCCGGGCTGCGAACTCGACTCCCGCGGGATCGTTCGCCATCGCCGGGAGAGCGATGCCCTTGAGAAGCCGACCCGATCCCGGCGTTTTCGCGACGGCGTGGATGACCGCGTTCCCGTTCTTCACTTCGAGGTGGAAGCCCGTGTTTTCGAGGGTTACCTTGGCCGTGAGCGCGCGCCCACGCCCCGCCTTCACGAGTCGCGAGTACTCGTCGAAGAGGATTTTCTGGAGATCGGGATCGACGGCCTTTTTATAGAGCGGGTTTTCTTCGGCCACCTTTTCGAGGCGCTCCTTGAAGAGCGCGAGGAGGCCGACCTTCCCCGGCTTGGCGTCTTCGCTCAGATCGAGGTTCGGAATCGCG
>JAYVXM010000197.1:0-1997 GCA_043785205.1 Bdellovibrionales bacterium | reverse complement strand
CGCGTTTCACCTCGTGCGAATGCGTGAAGTCTTCGGCGTCTCCATCGATGCGATCGTCGATGGACTGATTCCGTACCGAGCGATCGCGGAACGTTTCTCGAACTCTTCGCTGCTCCCGACCCGCTACGCTCGCGGCGCCGCCACCAAACTCAAATACCTTTACCCACTCGTGCGCGCGTTCGAACAACGCCACGGGATCGGAAAATTCCAAAAGGAAATCCACAAACTCGGTCTCAAACCCCCGGTCTTCGCGGAACCAGAGCTCCTCGTTTCGTCGCAGACTTTCCACGATCTGATCGAGATTTATCGCGAATTCGGTTCGTCGGACGTGAAGGAGTTTCTCGGCGACGTTCAGAAATGCGCGAACGAAATCCAAGCGACCCTGCCTTCGACCTCGGCAACCTCCGCCGAAGAATGGAATAGCCCGGAGAAATGGCACCTCCAGGGAATCGGGTCCGACGATTCCGCTTGGGGCGTCCGCCCGTATGCGAACGCCGTCGTGAAGGGACTTCGCGCGGCTCCGCCAACGAATCCCGCCCCTACCGCGTCTGTGCTCGGCTTCCGGAGGGCTCGAGCCTGAAGTCTTCCAATCCTTGGCTCGACCGTTTCGAGCGGCTCGCAAATTTGCGCGGAAATTCGCTCGAGGAACTTTTCGAGTCGCTGGAGCTTTCGCGCGAAGCGACGCTCGACCAATGCGAGTCGCCGAACGGGCCGGCGATCGAACTCCTGCAGAAAATTTCCGACTGTTTCGAAATCACGATCGACGATCTCGTGGACAATCGTATCGACGAGGAATGGATCAAGAATCCTACGCTCGCACCGACCTTTCAGGCGGCCGCGGGTTCTCGACTGCGGACTTCCCTCGCGGTCCTCCGGTGGATCGAAAATCATTATGGAAAACGCCCGACCGCTTCGCTGATGCGTTCGCTCCGCATCCCGATGAAAGCGATGAGCGATCCCGATCGACCGGTTCGTCTCCGGCTCCTCGGCAGCCTCTTGCGGGCCGAGCGAGCCCGCGGACTCACGGATTCGAGTATTTTCGAAATGGGAGTCGGCGCCGTCGGCATACCGGAAAACGCCGGCTTCCTCGCTACGCTCGCCCGGCACAAAAGTCCCCGCCAACTCTACGAAGGATTTTTCGCGGAGCTCATCGGACGTTTCGAATCGAACTATGATTACAAAATCGACCGCTGCCAGTCCGGCTCGATCGACCTGCGCATCCGACCGCGCGAGGAGCGGATTTCCGAGAACGGATTCAACGTGGTTTCCGACCGCTCGATCGCGATTTACCGTTGGGGGGTCGCAGCCGGTCTTTTGAAGACCATTGGCCATGCCTCGGCAGCCGTAACGCCGCTTCACTACGTGGGCCCGAATTCGCGCGACGAAATGATCCGATTGGAATGGGATCCGTCCCTCCGAGCGGCCTTGATGTTTTCGCAGCACCGGCCGCTGAACGTACCGATGCCCAAACCCGATCCGCCGATTGCTTAAGCGATTTTCTTCGCGAGATCTTCGTGGGAAGGCGTACCGAGTACGAGGCGATCATCCCAGAATTTTCGGTGATGCGCCGCGATCCGGAGCGCTTCCGCGCTAAACCTCTGGCAGTGCAGAAGGACCGCTTCTTCGCCCATGAGGGAGGCTTGTTCAAACGGCGGTAATGGATCGCCGTCCGCGCACACCCGCGAATAGCCGTACCGTTCGAACAACTGATCCGTACGCACTTTCGGTACGCCACACAAGAGACGGTGGTCGGTTCCGCGATCGAGCTCGTTGTTGATGAGCATGGTCACCATCATATCGCGCAGAAGGTCCCGCATTTCCCGATCCGGGCGAAGCTCCGGAGCCATGGTCCACGAACTGGCGTAAGAGACGCGCGCCCCCCGCCAACTCGCGAGAAGGGCCTTCAGCACCTCCGCATGATGAACGGCACCCGAATTCTGAAGCACGGCGATTCCCGGCAACGGCAATCCGTGGATCTCGCATTTTTCGACCTCCAC
>JAYVXM010000196.1:0-2000 GCA_043785205.1 Bdellovibrionales bacterium | reverse complement strand
GATCCGGTGGATCGCGCGCGCTTCTCCCGCGTCCAAAATCTCGTGGGAGTAGCGGAGCGTCTCGAGCACGAGAAAATCTCCCCTCGGAAGGATAGCCGCGAGCTTCTCCTTTTCTCGGAGCACGAAGGTGCCGATGCCGACTTTCCCGGTGTCCTCCATCGCCTTCTTCAGAAGGTAGTAGGCTTTTTCGCCGCCCTTGTTCGGCACGAGGTAATAAGGCTGTTCGAAGAACATCGGATCGACCTCGGAGAGATCGACGAACTCCTCGAGATCGATCGTCTTGGATTTCTTCGGATTGGCGCGCTCGAAATCCTTCGCGGTCATGACCACGAAGTGGCCGGACTCGTATTCGTAACCCTTCACGATGCGCGTGCGGGGGATTTCGCGGCCGGTGGCCTTGTTGATGGTCTTGTAGCCGATCCGCCCGTAATCGTCCTTGTCGAGCATGTGGAACGAAATTCGCCGGTCTTCCTTGCTGGTGACGATCGAGACCGGAACGGTGACGAGTCCGAAACTGATCGCTCCGGACCAAAGAGGGCGTGACATGGGGAAAATCCTCCAGTTCCTCGAATAGAATGCAAACCACGTTCCGGGGCGCCCGGTCCGGAGGTGAACTGGGACACTATTCCGCAGTAAAAATGGAACGCTTTTGGCACTCTTGGTCGATCATCCGATGGTTGCCAGGGAGGGGGAATTCCGATGCGACTCTTCAAATTTACGGCTTTTCTATCGACGCTATCCGCGCTTTTGTTCGGCGCGTTTCCGATCGGCGCCGGGGCGGCGGACCTTTCGAATCCGGCGAATCAAACGTCGATTTCCACGGCGAACGACGAAACCCGGAGCCCGAATGCGATTCGAGAATATCCCGCCCCGGGCGAGAGGACTCCGCCGGATGAAATTCGCGGGACCCAGTCCACGTCCGTCCGGCGCCTGCCGCGTCGGGAGACCTGGCCACCGAAGATGCGAGTGCGCCCGGCTCGGTCCGCCGTCGAACCGCACTGACCGCCGGGGGTTCACCGCCGCGGGCGCTCCGGAGGTCCCCCCCGAGGGCGGGATTTGACGGGGCCGGCCTATTTGGGGGAAGGTGAATCATGAATCAAACTTCCCCTTCGCTCGTCTACTTGCTCGCCCACTGGGTCGTCTCCGCGGCGGCGCTCCTGCTCACGTCGGTCATCGTGCCCGGTTTCAAAGTCGATGGCTTCAAATCCGCGCTCTGGGCCGCGGTGGTGATCGGCCTCGCGAACATCCTGGTCTGGCCGCTCCTGATTTTCCTCACGCTCCCGATCAATATCCTCACGCTCGGCCTCTTCACCTTCGTGGTGAACGGCGCGGTACTGAAAATCTGCGCGAGTCTGATCAAGGGATTTGAAATCCGGGGTTGGCTCTCGGCGATCTTCGGCGCGATCGTCCTGGCCCTCGTCGGCGCGGCGATGCACGCGTTCATGGTTTGAGCGATCGTCGAATGACGAGGAAATTCCGGCCCTCGGCGTTCCGAACCGTCTTGACGGTGACGAGCGGGAATTTTCTCGAGATGTTCGATTTTTTCCTCTTCGGATTCTACGCGACATCGATCGCGAAAGCGTTCTTTCCGGCGCAGGACGAATTTTCGTCGCTCCTGAAGACGTTCATGACGTTCGGGGCCGGATTCCTCATGCGTCCACTCGGTGCGATCGTGCTCGGCGCCTACATCGACCGCGTCGGGCGGAGGAAGGGGCTTCTTTTCACCCTCGCGCTCATGGCGCTAGGAACTTTTCTGATCGCGTTCGTCCCGGATTACGCGACGATCGGCGGATTCGCGCCGTTTCTCGTCCTGATCGGCCGGCTTCTTCAGGGGTTTTCGGCGGGCGTCGAACTCGGGGGCGTCTCGGTCTACCTTTCCGAATTCGCTCCTCCCGCGCGCACGGGGTTTTTCGTCAGCTGGCAGTCGGCGAGCCAGCAATGCGCGATCGTCGCCGCGGCGGCGATCGGCTTTCTCCTCGAATCGGAGCTGAGTCCGAAGA
>JAYVXM010000195.1:0-2005 GCA_043785205.1 Bdellovibrionales bacterium | reverse complement strand
GGCGTCCTCTTTCTCCAGGGATTCTGCCGCTGGGGCTGGCGCGTTTTCCTCATTCGTTCGAGCATGCTCGCCGGTCGCGATCTCCGGGGGGACTTCGCCGAGCACCTCTTCGGGCTCCCCGCGAGCTTCTACGATAAGAATCGCGTCGGCGACCTCATGTCGCTTGCGAACAGCGACGTCGAATCGGTTCGCCAGTTCCTCGGGCCGGGGCTCCTCACGTTCGCCGACGCGCTCTTCTACCTCGCGACGGTTCCGGTCGCGATGTACTGGCTTTCGCCCCAGCTGACCCTCCTCGCCCTCATCCCGATCCCGATCATTCCCTACCTGGTGTGGAAACTGGAAGGCGCGATCCACGATCGCTACAAGGCCTCCCAGGACCAGTTCTCCGAACTTTCGGCGATGGCCCAGGAAAACCTGAACGGGATTCGCGTCGTGAAGGCGTTCGCCCGCGAAGAAACCCAGTATTCGCGTTTCCGCGGGATCGGCGAGGAGTACGTCCGGTTGAATCTCCGGCTTTCGCGGATCCAAAGCTCCTTCGGACCGTTGATGGATTTCTTCGCGAGCCTCGGAATCGTTCTCCTCCTCTGGTTCGGCGGAAAACACGTCACGACCGGCGTCGTGACGATCGGGACGTTCGTCGCGTTCCAACGCTATATTCAGAAAATGATCTGGCCGATGATGGCGCTCGGATTCGCCGCGAGCTTTTACCAGCGGTCGCTCGCGAGTTCGGCCCGGCTCAAGGAAGTTTTCGTCCAAACGACGAATATTCTCCCTTCGCGGGCGCCCCGGCGACCCGCCGGCGCGGAACGGGGGCGGATCGAAATTCGGAATTTGAGCTTCGCCTTTCCCGGCACGACGAAGGAAGTCTTGCGAAACCTTTCGCTGACCGTCGAGCCCGGTATGCGCGCGGCGTTCGTCGGCCGGATCGGCAGCGGGAAATCGGCGCTCTTCTCGATTCTGCCCCGAATTTATCCCGCGCCGAACGGGACCGTTCTTATCGACGGAATTCCGATCGAAGAATGGCCGATCGAGGAACTCCGCGCTCAGATCGGCTTCGTTTCCCAAGAAGTTTTCCTTTTCAGCGAAACGGTTTTCGAGAACGTCGGTTTCGGGATCCACGGCCGGGCCGCCGCGGAACGCGCATCGATCGTGAAGGCGGCGGCCCGGATGGCGGCCGTCGACGGCGATCTTCAGGGACTTCCACGCGGGTACGAAACGCTCCTCGGGGAGCGCGGCGTGAATCTTTCCGGCGGGCAAAAGCAGCGCGTTTCGCTCGCGCGCGCGATCGCGACCGAGCCTTCGATCCTGATCCTAGACGACGCGCTCTCGGCGGTCGACGTGAAGACCGAAGAGGCGATCCTCGGCGGACTTCGGAAGCGGCCAGGAAAAAATACCGAACTCATCGCCGCCCACCGGATCTCGACGGTGAAGGAGGCCGACCGGATCTTCGTCCTGGAGAAAGGCGAAATCGCGGAGGAGGGGACCCACGCCGAGCTCATTCGCCGAAAGAGCGGAATTTACGCTCAGTTTTATGAAGAGCAGCGGCTGAAAGAGGATCTCGAAACCTATATGAAGACCTTCGACGGGAAGCTCGGAATCGAGGTCGCCCGTGAGTGAGGAAAAGGCGAAACCGGGCGGTATCGGCGCTCAGCGCGATGCCGGGAAAGACGCGGACGCGAAGGCGAGGGGATCGCTCGATCACTACGTCGAACCCGAGGATTTCCACGCGAAGCGGCCTTCGCTCGACGTCGCGAAGAAAGTCATGGTCGACCTCGCGGTCGAAAAGGGTCCGTTCTCGATCGGGATCTTCCTCGTCGTTATCGGGACCGCGGCCTCCCTCTACGAGCCGCGACTCTTCGGAAGGGCGATCGACCAGGCGATCATCCCGAAGGACCTCCCGCTTCTCGGACGGATGGCGCTCGCTTACCTCGGGCTGATCTTCATTCGGGTCGTCGGCGCGATCGGCCAGCAGTACGCTTTCGAAATCCTCGCCCAGCGGCTGATG
>JAYVXM010000194.1:0-2006 GCA_043785205.1 Bdellovibrionales bacterium | reverse complement strand
CCAACCTGGGACGCCATGAAGCTGAAATTCCCGATCTTCGGCCCGCTCATCCGGATGATCGGTGTCCAGCGCTTCACCGCGACGATGGCGACCCTGCTTGGATCGGGCGTGCCGATCCTGAACGCGCTCACGATCGCGCGGAACCTCGTCGGAAATACGCTACTCGCGAACGCGATCGCCAGCGCTCGGGAAAATATCACGGAAGGTCAATCGATCGCGGGCCCGCTCGCTAAATCCGGGCAATTTCCGCCCCTCGTGATCCACATGATTTCGATCGGCGAAAAAACGGGCGAACTCCCCGCCATGCTCGAAAACGTATCCCAAAATTACGAGGACCAAGTTTCGTCGCGCATCGACGGGCTCACCTCGCTGCTCGAACCCTTGATGATCGTCGGCATGGGCGGAATGGTCGGATTCATCGTCCTCTCCGTCTTCATGCCGTTGCTCGATTTAAGTAATATCAATTAACCGCCCGCTCGCGGGTAACTCAACGAAGGAGAAACCATGAACGCAGTACAACCGGAAAAAATCGAAGTCGTCGCGCCAAACCGAAAAGCACGCCTCGACGCCTCTCGGAGCCCTTCAGTCTTCGACCTCGGAACCGGGGGATTCACCCTGACGGAAATGCTCATCGTCGTCGCGATCATCGCGATGATCGGCACGTTCGCGGTCGGCAAGATCTCGGCTCAGTTCAACAAGGCCAAGGTCGACTCGACGAAAATCCTGATTCGCAACTTGGCGACGACGCTCGATAATTATCGCCTGGACTGCAACGTCTACCCCACCACCGATCAAGGTCTGGAGGCGCTCGTTACCAAGCCGACCGGCGGCAAGGATTGCAAGAACTACAACGTCGAGGGCTATATGAAGAAGGTTCCGATGGACAGCTGGAACAACCCTTTCATCTACGAGTCCGACGGGCAGAAGTTTCTGATTAAATCGTTCGGCCAGGACGGCGTCGAGGGCGGTGAGGGTAATGCGGCCGACATCACGTCCGACAGCATCTAAATTTCCGAGCCCCGACGAGCGAGGATCCGAAGGCGGATTCTCGCTCGTCGAGCTTATGGTCGTCGTCGCACTGATGGCGCTCATCGCGGGGATGGCCGTTCCCAGCATTTCGAACGTCTTTAAAATTTCGCTCGGCTCCACTTCGCGCGATATCGCGACGACGGTCCGCTACGCCTACAACGCCGCGATGATGACAAAAAAGGTCCATCGCCTCGTCTACGACCTCAAGGATCACCGGTACTGGGTCGAGGTCGGCCCCCCCAACCTCCTCATGGACACCGACGAAACCCGCGCGAAGGCCGAACGCGCCCGAAAGTTCGGCTCGAAGCTGACCGAAGAAGAAGAGAAGAAACTCAAGGCGAACGAACCCGCGTTCGCGCTCGCGACGTACGTCACGCGGAAGAAAACCGACCTCCCGCGCGGGGTCGAATTCGAGGACGTGAAGACCGAGCAGTCGAAGATCCCCGCCACCGACGGCGTCGTCTATACCCATTTTTTCCCGCACGGAATCATCGAGCAAACCGTGATCCACCTCAAGGATACGTCGAATCACCACGCGACCTTGATCATCGCGCCGACCGTCGGTCGTACGAAGGTGATCGAACACTTCGTTCCTCCGGAGGAGGCGTTGTTCGAGCCATGAAAAATTTCGGCTTCCTCCACATTCCGCGCCGTTCAGCTTCCGACCGAAGGTCGGAAGACCTCCGTGCCGTGGACCTCCGCACTGGGGGCTTCACTCTGCTGGAAGTCATGATCGCGCTCGCGATCATGCTGGTCGCGTTCTCGTCGATCCTGGCGATCCAATCTTCCGCGATGAATTCGGCGCTAAGGGCCCGCCAAGTCCACGAGGTGAGTGTCCTCGCACGGAACGCGATGATCATGACGGAGGTGGAGATCTCGGGGAAAAAGTTCGATGATATTTCGACGGAACTCACGGTTCCTTGCGATGAAAACGGGAATTTTCCGGACTACACCTGTACGCGAAAAGTGAAGGAAGT
>JAYVXM010000193.1:0-2010 GCA_043785205.1 Bdellovibrionales bacterium | reverse complement strand
TCAGGAAATCCGCAAGCATCCGGAATATGAGCGATTGCCGATCATTTCCCTCACCGCGAAGGCGATGAAGGGCGACCGGGAAAAAGCGCTCGAGGCGGGCGCTTCCGACTACATCACGAAACCCGTTGATCCGGAGAAGTTGCTCTCGGCGATCCATATGTGGTTGCGCCCGAAACGCGACGCGGCTCCCGAAACGGACCACGAGGGATAAAGATCCGAAAGATTTTATTCCGAAGCCGGCGGCGCGGCGCACCCCGGGCGTTCGCGCCCCGGGGGGTTGCTCTTTCGATTAAAATTTTCTAAAGTTCGAGGAATGAACATGAACGAGGCCCCCAAGATTATTTTGCTCGTCGATGACGATTACGACATCCGTTCGGTCCTTTGCGAAGTGCTCGAGCAAGAAGGATTCACGGTGGGAGTAGCGGTGAATGGCCGCGAGGCGTTGACCTACCTGGAAGGCAACCCGAGCCCTAGCCTGATCCTGCTCGATTTGATGATGCCGGTCATGAACGGTTTCGAATTTCGGGAGCATCAGGTCGCGAATCCGAAATGGGCGAACATTCCCGTGATCGTGATGTCGGCCGACGGCGGACAGCAGAGCAAAGAAAAGCAAGAGCGGTTGAAAGGCGCGGTCTTCGTGAAGAAGCCGCCGGACCTCCATGCCTTTCTCGAGACCGTGCACGCTCAAGTTTCCGTCGCCGCCCCATTCTAGGAATCCTAACTTTTAAAGAAACCCGATTGCGGGAACAATACTCATCCGGTGAAAAAAAGCCCAAACCCCACTCCCAAAAACGTCTTGGTCATCGATGACGATTTCGACTTGCGAGAAACGCTAGTGATGGCGCTCGAGGCCGAGAATTATCGCGTTTTCACCGCGACAAACGGCAAGAGCGCGCTCGATTTCCTTGTGACTCAGAAGCCGGAAGATTTCTGGTGTATCGTCCTCGACCTGATGATGCCCGAGATGGATGGAAAAGAATTTCTCCGTCGCCTCCACGAGGAGTACCCGGAGTATTCGAAAATTCCGGTCATCGTCGCGACCGCGATGGGAACGCCCGTCCAGAACATCCTGATTCCGTACCCCGTCGCCCGCATTCAGAAGCCGATGGAACTTTCCGAACTCTATTCCACGATCGAGAACGCGACCCACCTGCTTTAGCCCGCCGAAGGGAGGTTCGGGGTCTTTGGCCTTGGTCCGGCGGTTGCAATCTTTACTCCGAGCGGGCGGCAACCTCATCTTCGGGGAAGTGGACGTCCCGTTTTGGTACATTCGGGGAGATTCCATGGCACAGTGTCAAAGCATTTTGGTAGCCGACGATAACGATGACATTCGCGAAGCGATCGTCGAAGCGCTCGAAAACGAAGGGTATCCGGTTCGTTCCGCGCGAAACGGGAGCGAGGCCCTCGAGATGCTGAAGGATCTTCCGGTGCCGACGTTGATCCTGCTCGACTTAATGATGCCCGTGATGAGCGGCTGGGAGTTTCTCGACGCCCAAAAGCGCGATGCGCGCTTCGCGGCCCACCAGGTCGTGACCATCTCGGCCGTGAATCCGAGCCAGAGTATCGAAGATCCGAGGCCGCTGAATACCGCCGGCTCGATTCAGAAGCCTTTCTCGCTGGGCAAACTTTGGGAAAAGGTCGCTGAGTTTTGCGGCCCACCGCCATCGGGATCCGGCCATCTGACGGCCTAGGCGCGCATGAAAAACCAGCGCGCGTTACTCTGTTTCCTCACGCTCGCTCTCGCTTATTTCGCGCGAACCGTTTTCGTACCGCTTTTCCTCGCGCTCTTTCTCGCGATCCTGCTCGATCCCTTCGTTCGCCGGCTCGTTTCCTGGAAAGTCGGGCGTGCTGAAGCGGCAATCGTCGTGACCGTTCTCTTTCTCGTCGTGGCGGCGGGAACCGGCTGGGCGATCTACCGCTCCATTTCGGGGGTCGCGAGCGAGATGCCGGTCTATTCCGAGCGGATCCGCGAACTCCTCTCGGGCATGCACTCGACTTCGGAAAAGATCG
>JAYVXM010000192.1:0-2010 GCA_043785205.1 Bdellovibrionales bacterium | reverse complement strand
GGATGGGAATCCTGCCGCTCCAATTCACGGGTGGCGATACGGCGAAGACGCTTGGGCTTTCCGGCGAAGAGACGTTCGAGATCACCGGACTCGGCGGACTGACGACCGGGCAGACACTCGTGGTGCAAGCCGCGAATGGCGACGGTCAGACGAAGCGTTTCGACGTGAAGGTACGGATCGATACGCCGAATGAAATCGAATATTTCAAACACGGCGGGATCTTGCAGTTCGTGCTGCGTTCGCAGACGGCGCGGCCGTAACGGGCGCGAGATCACGGTTCGTCATTTCGGTGACGGGACGATTTCGGAGCTTCCGTCGCCGCGGTAAAGCATTTAGGATCAACCTATATGGAAAAAGAGCGCAAACTCGAACTGATTCAACGCAGTTTGGGCATCCGGCATAAGCTAAAGGTCCACGAAAGCATGAAGCTTCCCGATAACCACGAGGAAATATCGGTGATGATGCTTTCCAAGTGGGAGCTTGAGGACGAACTTCACGCGATCGAGCAGATTCTCGCGGAGATTCGCCACGATAACGTCGGCGTGAAGCGTAATCACATCGAGAAGGAAAACGCTCCGCTCGTGAAGAAATCGAAAAAGAAGTAACCCGGCGGCCCGGTCGCCATGAATTCGAGTGATTTATCCGCGTCCTGATTTCCGCCCAAGACCTTCGCCATTCGTTCGCGTCCCGTCCTCTCTTCGAGGGTCTGAACTTTACGGTGTTCGAAGGTGAGAAGATCGCTCTGATCGGTCCGAACGGGGCCGGTAAGTCGACGCTGCTGAAGATGTTGGCCGGGGAACTTCGTCCCGACTCCGGCGCGGTCACGCGGACGCGCGGGCTCAAGGTCGGTTACATGCCGCAGATTCCGTCGTTCCGTCCGGGGGCTACGGTGCGCGAGGTCGTTCTGGAGGGCGTCGACACCGCTTCCGGCGATTGGGAGGCGATCGGAGCCGCCGAGGAGGCGCTTTCGCGACTGGGTCTGAAGACGAGGTCGAATTCGCTCGAGGATACGCCGGTCGCGAATTTGTCGGGCGGACTTCAGCGGAAAGTTTCATTAGCGCGGGAGTTGGCGCTCAGTCCGGAGCTCTTGCTCTTGGACGAGCCGACGAACCATCTCGATCTCGAGTCGATCCTCTGGCTGGAGGATTACGTGCGGAGCGCGCCGTTCGCGGTGATGACGATCAGCCACGACCGGGCGTTTTTGCGCGGGGTCGGAAATCGGGTGATCGAGGTCGATCGGCGGAATCCGGACGGGATCCTTTCGGTGAATGGCGGGTACGACGAGTTTCTCACGACGAAGGAGACTTACCTTGCGAATTTGGCATCGCGAACGGCTTCGCTTGAAAATACTTTAAAGCGCGAAATCGAATGGTTGCGGCGGGGCGCGAAGGCGCGGACGACGAAGCAGAAGGCGCGGATCGATCGCGCGTACGCGCTCGGCGACGAGGTCGGGGGGCTGCGGGAGAAGCAGCGCGATAATAAGGTTCAGCTCCAATTTCAGGCGATGGAAGGTGGCCCGAAGCGGCTCATCAAAGCGGAAAAGATTTCGAAGGCGTACGGGGGTCGAACTTTGTTCAAGGACCTCGATTTATTGCTCACCCGCAAGGCGCGCCTCGGATTAATCGGGAATAACGGGACCGGGAAGTCGACTTTGATTCGGATTCTCACCGGCGAAGACAAGCCGGATAGCGGCGAGGTTTTGCGGGCGGATCGGCTCGAAGTGGCTTACTTCGAGCAGAATCGTTCGGCCCTGGATCCGAATCTGTCGATTTTGCGTTCGGTTTGCCCGATGGGCGAGACGGTCGAATTTCAGGGGCGGAAGATGCACGTTCGTTCCTATCTGGATCGCTTCAACTTCGATGCGCGGCAGTCGGAGCTTTTGGTCGGGAAGCTATCGGGGGGCGAGCAGAGTCGTTTGCTCTTGGCGCTGCTGATGCTGGAACCGGCGAATTTGCTCGTGCTCGACGAGCCGACGAATGATCTCGATATCCAAACCTTGGGGATTCTCGA
>JAYVXM010000191.1:0-6797 GCA_043785205.1 Bdellovibrionales bacterium | reverse complement strand
GTTATCTCCTTCGCGGCCGCATCCCCATTACGATCTGACCCGTAAATTTTATGAATCAGTAGGCTTTCGGCCTCTTGAGGAATTTAAAATGCTGTGGGGCGAAGCAAACCCCTGTCTTTTGATGATTAAGACACTCATCTATCCCTAATCTCAGGCGCTAGCCGCGCTTCGATGACCGAAAAGGAAAGCGGCGTCCCGTTCGTTGGCCCGCTGGCCGAACTACCCCGTATTCTTCCAAATAGTCTTCGGAGCCATTTTCTGCTCGTTGCAAGACCGCGGAAATCGTTCACCAACGTCTGATCAGGGTGAGGTCGCCTCGCTCAGGTTTGGAACTCATCGATCAGGTCGGGATCCAAGCGGACCAGGCGCGTTACGACCCCTGTTTATGGGTAGACGCGCCGGACTTAAAATCCGCTATCCGCAAGGGAGTCCGAGTTCGATTTTCGGGCGGGGCTAACCCTTTTTCCAATCTCGGAAATCGGGACTCAGTTGCTTAGCGGCCTCGACGCGCCTACTCTCAAAAAAAGATATGAGTCCTCTCCCTCTCGACCCGAAACTCTTAGAGAAGCTTTCCGCCCATCGCCATTCGATCGAGCGCCCTTCGACCGACGCCGTCGACTGGGCGTCGTTCCTCGCGGACGTTTCTCTGGACTATCGTTGGCGGGACGAAATCCTCGAATCCGCGCGGGACAATATTCTGAGTGTCGATTCCGAAGGCGGGATTCTTTACGCGAATCATGGATTTCTAGCTTTTTCGCGCGAAGAACTTCTTCGAAAAAATATCTTTGAACTCCTTGATCGGCGGGCCTATCGACTGAAACGCGCGCTGAAGTCCGCGTTCGATGAACGGCGAAGTGACTACCACGAGGCGATTTACCGAGGACCCGCCGGCGAGGCGATCCATTTCTCCCATCGCGTCTCTCCCGTAGTCCGCGACGGCGCGGTGGTTTCGGCGGTCGTCGTGGCCACCGACATCACGGAGCAGAAGGAACTGAGCGATCTAGCGGGTTCTAGTCGGAACCTCCTCCATCAAGGAGCGAAAATGATCGCGCTCGGAGAGCTCGCCGGCGGGCTCGCCAACGAAGTCGGCACCTCGCTCACCACGATTCTCCTGAATGTTTCCCTCATTAAGACACTCTTGATGAGAACGCCGGTCGACGAAACCGAAATTCACGCCCATTTGGATTCCGTGGGTGCGAGCGCCACCCGGATTTCCGGAGTCTTCGGGTCACTTCAGACTTTCGCGCGCGACGAAACGAACGACCCGGTCGATTGGACCCCCGTCGAAAAAATCGTCGAGAACGCCGTCGCGCTCTGCCGGGAACGGTTCAGCAACGAAGGCGTCGCACTTCGAGTGGCGGAAATCACGCGGAGTTTGCATTGCAACGCTCGGCCGGTCCAAGTCTCCCAGGTCTTATTGAACCTCCTCAACAACGCGCGGGAAGCGGCACGGGAATCGACCGAAAAATGGGTGAAAGTCGAAGTGCAGGTGGTCGATTCGGCATTGGAAATTTCCGTCACCAATAGCGGCGCCGAGATTCCCGCGGCCATCCGGCAAAAGATTTTCCAACCTTTCTTTACGACGAAGACCGGCGGAATCGGCCTCGGCCTCAGCATTTCCAGGCACCTCATCGAAAAACTGGGCGGCACCCTTCAGCTCGACTCGAAGAGCGAGCAAACTCGGTTCGCAATCCGCTTATTGGGCACCCGCTAATCGCGAATGACCCGGCTTTCGAATCTTCCCTGCCCCGGAGACCTCGCCGGTCTACGGGGCAGGGAAGTTTTTTCGGTGCGTGCGAACGGTCGCCGCACGCGATCGGATGAATTAAAGACCGAGGTTTATGCTGCTCGTGGAATTCGCGTTCATCAGATTGGTCTGATCGACAAACATCGACGCCTTTTGGACGAGGGCTTTCGCGGCGAAAGAGGCCGATGCGATAGTCGGATCCGAAACGGTCGTCGAGCCTCCCGTATTGAGGCGCGCCTGAGCCTGAATGACGTTCTGGCTCTGTCCCGTATAGAGAGCGAAGTTGAAGCTATTCGCGTCCAGCGTCGTGAGATCGAGTTGAGTGGCGAGCGAAATAGAAGTCGTGGAACCTGTAGGCAGTCCGGTGAAGAGCGATGACAAGGTCTGCGTCAGAGTCTGGACCCGGTTGCAGTACGTGATCACTCCCGGAGAAGCGGGCACCCCGTTCACGAGAATGCGGACTTGAACCCCGGCATCGGCGGTCGCGGAAGCGGTCGAAGTGCTTCCGTTTTTCGTCGTCGTGGACGTCATCGTGCTCGTAAAAAGGCCGCATTCGATCGAAAGCGTTACCCCTAACGTCGAAGCATTCGAAGTATGAACATTGAGCGACGGTCCGATGTTTTGCCAATCGGTGGCGGCCTGGCCATTTTGAACCACTTGAAACAGTTGCGCGTCCGTCGTCATGATGGCTGCTCCGGAAGCGAAAGCACCGGACGAAACAACAAAAGACAGTACCCCGGACAATGAAAGTAACTTCATGGTCATCCCCTTTTGAACGATTTAAACCGGCGCCCGGAAAACCTATAACCCCTGAAAAACCCCTGAAACCTGCCGGATACATCGATGATAACGCGGTGCGTTATCAATGTCAATTCCGAGAGTCCCCGAACTGATTAACTCGTCGCGTAGCTTTGCTATAAGGGCGCGTGTCTCATCGGACCTCGCGCGCAAGAACATGGAGAATCTTTCCCCTTCGCGTCGCTCGCCGTGCTGCCAACCACGCGGAATCGAAAGTGACGCCGCCGCCGGATCGGCCCCGCTTCGCAAAAAACACTTTCTCGGTACCGACTGGTATTGATTAAGGCGCGAGGACGGAGCACGTCTGGACGACGGGCTGGCCCCACTTATTCCCGGCGTCCCACCAAGTCGCGTATTTCACGACGACTTTTCCGCCGATCATGCTCGCGAGATTCGTCGCGGAAACGATCAGTTCGGCCTTCATCCGATCTCCGCTCGTTTCGCGGAAGGTATAGGTTTGGTCCGAACCAGACGCCGTCGGCGCGAGATTTTGATTCGCGAGTTGGGTCAGCATGACCGTTTCCTGATCCATCACGTTTAGAAACGTGAGGTGCATATCGGACGTGAAACCGGCTCCGATCGTGAACCGGTCG
Source organism: Bdellovibrionales bacterium (assembly GCA_043785205.1). GTDB lineage: Bacteria > Bdellovibrionota > UBA1018 > UBA1018 > UBA1018 > JACMQW01. The sequence goes on along the minus strand of JAYVXM010000191.1, from coordinate 3,659 downwards.
CAAACCACGCGAGCGGCGGTTTGGGCGCCGAAGGCCGGGACGGTGAAAAGAGCCAACAGGGCTACGATCAACACGGATTTTTTCGCGGACGTTTCCATAGAATTCCTCGGTTAAGTGAGCGTGATATACAAGACCGTTCCCCAATAAGCACACCGCGTGCCGACGGGTAACCCCTGGAAAGGACGCCCTTCCGCTCTCCGGACCCTTCCCAATGGATGTCGGGATTCCCGTCGAACGGCCAATCCTTAGTCGATTCAGCGGCAGCGGAAGAGGACCGAAGCCTCATAATCCTTCCCCGAAGTCCAAACATGGCCCGCCGTCCCCGCGTCCGCCACCGGCGAGTTCATTCCTCCGAGCATCCATGCGACGTCGGACGCCTTACGGATATTTTCCCGCGTCCCTTCGTCCATGCTGCCCGTATATTTCGAATCGTCTTGGAGGTAGACCGCTTCCTGATCGTGCGCTTCGCAATATTTGCGCGCCTTCTTGGCGGCCGCCTCCTCGGCGCCGTCCTTCGTGGTGTCGCGCGCGACCGCGCGGACCGAGCCGTCGGCGTTCGGCATCACGCGAACTGAGGCCGTCGAGCACCCCAGGAAAAAAGCCAAAATGAAGACGGAAAAAAGACGAGTTTGGACGGTATTCATAAGCGCAGGTCCTTGAATCGGTAAAGTTTCAAATTTTTAGTGAGCGGACGCGGAGTTAAAAACGGATCGACGCGCCGGCCAGGAATTGGGTGTACTTGAGATTATCGTTCGCTTCGATGCTCTTGCGGAGCGTCGCCAGGAGCGCGACGTTCTCGTGCACGACGATGTTCAGCCGCGCGCCAACGAACGGGTCGGCTTCGCCGTCGAATCCAGTCTTCGTTCCGAGGTACCCGAGCACGAGTTCGGGCTGGATGACGCCTTCGGAAAGGCCGAACGGCGAGAGGATGGCCTCCACGCCGCTCAGCTTGCCGAAAACGATCCCCATCCCGAAAATGGGATGAGGAAAGAATTCGCCGGAAATTTCGTAAGCCGACTGGGTTCCGTTCGATTCGTCGTACTGCTCCCAGAACGGCTTGCTCGAGTTCGGGTCGGAGGTGAACGGATCCCGCGCGGTCCGGGTATGGATATTCGTCGTCCCTACTCCACCGGAAACCCGAAATGGGTTGCGGGTGCGGCGGACCACGGCGTGGGCCAGCGAACCGCCGGCGGTCACCGGGGCGTTCGCGGGCTCCGCCGCCGGATAGGCGTTCGGCCCGGGTCCGGCCGAGGCCGGGGCTTTCGCCTCGTCCTTCGCGTCCGACTTCGGAACTTCCGAAGTTTCGCCCTTCCCGTCCTTCACCGTCACCGTCGGCGTCGTCGTGGAGTTATCGCCCTGCTCGGTGTTGTTGATATAGAAGTTGTAGGTCCCCGCGCTCGCGAGCGAAATCCAACCCAAGAAACTCAGCCCGACCCATAACGATTTCATGAGATTTCCCATTACACACCTCAAAACCGGACCGTGAGGCCCGCGTCCGCCAACGTATATTTATAGTCGTTTCGATTCGAAAGATTCGTCCGCATCTCGGCGGTGATCCCGTAACGATCGCCGAAGTTCAGCGTCGCGCCGAACCCGCCGAGTACGCTTCCGCGTTCGCCCTGGGTACCCACCTCGCGTCCGAGCGTCGTCGCTCCGAGCATTCCCTTCACTTCGAGCGCGTTCTTCCACCCGAAGATCCCGACCCGAATCGGCACGAACTCGAGCTCGCCGCCGTAAAAAGCGTGCGGCGCGGTTCCGGCCGTCCCCGCGAAAAAGTTCAGCCCGAGATCCCGCAGCGGAAAGACCGCGAGGCTCAAGCTTCCGCCGACTGGACTCGCGTCGCTCGCCCGATCCACCCCGAGGTGATTCGCGAAGAATCCGACGCGAAACGGATGGAGCGCGTGGTCTTCGGCCGGCGCGACTTCCGCCACCGTAGTCTGGGAAGACGCGCTCGGTGCGGCCGGCGTCACCGGCGTCCGGCCGACCGGGACGTTCACTTCCGGATTCGCCGTGGAAGCCGCGGCGGCCGGGAGGTCGGCGTCGGCGGTTTTCGTCGCCTTGCCCCCGCTCACGTCGACGCGCGGATTCGCGATGCCGTTCGCGCCTTGTTCGATATTATTGAAGAGGACGTTGTAGGTCGCGGCGTGCACCCAGTTCGAAAAAAGAACGAGGCCGATCAGCATCGCCGCGACGCCGAGCATGAGGCCGTTGAAAAACCAGATCGAGTCCGAGGTCCATTTTTTGATGTTCATAAGTAGGTCTCCTGCCTCGTGTAGAGAGCAGGCGACGTACCAATGAGAAAGGCTCGAAAGGACTGAGATTTCCGCCGGCGACCAGGCGCATCCTGACAACGTTGTCATGACGGTCCGCCAGAGTTGGCAGCCTCGGAGAGGATCCGGTAGAGGGTCCGTTCGGAGATGCCGAGTTTTTTCGCCGTGAGCGGGCGGCTGCCGTTGAACTTCGAAAGCGCGGTATGGACGAGCTTCTGGGTGAATCGCTCCTGGGCGAGCGAGAGGTCCTCGGCTTCGTCCCAAAAAAGTTCCGGACGAAGTTCGGCGGGCGCGGTGATCGCGTCGAGCTGGAGATCTCCCGGCCCGATCTCGAGCCCGTCGGAAAGAAGGGCCGATCGCGTGAGGACGTGTTCGAGCTCCCGGACGTTTCCGGGCCACGAATGGGCGTTCAAAGCGCTCCAGGCGTCCGGCGAGAGCGACTTCTCGGGCGCGATATTCCGCAGGAACTGGTCGGCGAGAAGCTTGCGATCGCCCTTCCGATTCCGAAGCGGTGGGAGCGCGACCACTGCGGTCGATAACCGGTAGTAAAGATCTTGGCGAAACGTCTTCGCGCCGACCATCTCGGCGAGGTTTCGGTGGGTCGCGCAGACGATCCGGACGTCGACCGCGATCGAACGGTTCGAACCGAGCGGTTCGACGGTTTTCTGCTGAACGACGCGGAGGAGCTTCGTCTGGAGGTCGAGCGACAGGTCGCCGACTTCGTCGAGGAACAGCGTCCCGCCGTTCGCGGCCTCGAACTTCCCTTCCTGGCGACGGTCGGCGCCGGTGAACGCGCCCTTCTCGTGCCCGAAGAGAATCGACTCGAGGAGACCCGCCGGTATCGCCGCGCAGTTGAGCGCAATGAAGGGCCCGTCCTTCCGGCCGCCGAGACGGTGGATTTCGCGAGCCGCGACTTCCTTCCCGGTCCCGGTTTCGCCGGTGACGAGGATGTTCACGCCGGACGGAGCGAGTTTCTCGATCATCCGCACGGCCGCGGCCATCGGCGGATCGACGAAGGTGAATCCGCGATTCTTCGCGCCGGTCGATACTTCGCCCGCCGGAGCGGTCACGGAGCCGCGCGATTTCAGCATGAGCGCCGCCTGGGTGGCGAGAATCCCGACTTCGACGAGCCGATCGGCGTAGATCGACTTCCCCGGCGTGCGGGTGTGGAGAAAGACGGCTCCGAAAATTTTCCCGGCGATCATGAGGGGGATGCACGCCATGGAGAAGATCTTCCCCTGGATGACCGAGAAGGCCTCCGCGTGCGCGTTCCCGATGATGTTCTCGATGTAGACGGTATTTCGACTCGCGAGCGTCTGGGCGAGGACGGTGTTACTGAAGATTTCGCGGCGGGGCTTCGACCGCTCCGACTCCTCGCCGGCGGACGCG
>JAYVXM010000190.1:0-2016 GCA_043785205.1 Bdellovibrionales bacterium | reverse complement strand
GTAGTTCTCGATTTTAATTAAAGAACGGCAATCGCGTCAGGTCGTTCTTCAGTACGACGAGCATCAGCGCCGCGATGATCGAGAGGCCGAACATCTGGACCGCTTCGAGCTGCTTCATCGAAAGCGGCTTCCCGCGGATCGCTTCGACGACGAGGAGGAGGATGTGGCCACCGTCGAGAACCGGGACGGGTAGGATATTCAGCACGCCGAGCCCGATCGAGAGGATTCCCATCGTCGAGAGAAACGCGACGAGGCCGCGCGAAAGCGAGTCGCCGGCGATCTTGCCGATCAGGATCGGACCGCCGAGGGTCGCCACCGAGACGTCACCGGTGAACATCTTCTTGATCGAGACGAAGTTCCGGTAGGTGAAGGTCAACATCCGCTCCGTACCGCGATAGACGAGCGTGAAGGGATTCAGCGTCCGCTCGATGATCGTCTTCGGCTCGGCCCAAACGATGTTCGGAATCACGCCGATCGTATACTGGGTCGACTTGTCGAGGAGCGGTCCGCGGCTCACGGTCGCGGTCGGGTTGATCGTCTGCTCGATGATCTTTCCTTCCCGTTCCCAGGATACTTTGAGCTTCCCGTTCTTTTCGCCGCCCTTTTGGACGGCTTCCTTCAGCGCGAAGAAATGGGAGATCTCTTTGCCGTCGATGCTCACGATCCGGTCGCCCGACTTGATGCCGGATTCCTCGGCCGGCGACTTCTCGACCGCCTTTTCGATGAAATTTTCCGAAGACCAGAGTCCGAAGTCGTGGCCGAGATCGGTGGCCTTCGCCGGCTTCGTCCAGGTGAACGTGGCGTTTTGGTTCGGATTCATCTTCGCCTTCGCCTCGACCGAGATCGGCGAGCCGGGCGCGATCGCTCCGTAGAGCCGCTCGAGGTCTTCCCAGGTCGCGATTTCGTGACCGGAGAACCGGACGATCGTGTCGCCCGTCCGAAGGCCGGCTTTCCCGGCGATCGTTTCGAGATTCGAGACGCCGACCGTCGGCGCGCGCGCCGTCGGAAGGAGCCCGTCGATTTCCCCGACGTGGGTCTGTTCGCCGTAAACCGAGAATCCGTCCGCCTTATGCGGAGTCGATTTGACGTTCAGATTCGACGGCATACCCGTCAGGATGTCGTGGCGTTCGACGGCGAACGTCATTTCCTTTTCAGGGTTTTGGTCGATCGCCGCGTTCACTTCCTCGAACTTCGTCACCGGCGCGCCGTTCACCGTACGGATCGTGTCGCCGGAAACGAAGCCGGAAATCGCCGCCGGACTTTCCGGAACGACGCGGCCGATGTAGGAGGTCATCTGGGGTTCGCCGACCGCGATGATCGTCATGTAGACGAGGATCGCCCAGAGAAAGTTAAAGAGGGGGCCGCCGAAGAAGATGAAGAACCGCTTCCAGCGCGCCTGATACTGGAGGGCGCGCGCCTTGTCTTCGGGTTTGAGCGGGGCTTCCGGATCTTCGCCGAGGAGCTTCACGTAACCGCCGAGCGGAATCAGGGAGAGGCGCCATTCGGTTTCGCCGATCTGGCGGCGCCAAACGCGCGGGCCGAACCCGATCGAGAAAGCCTCCGCTTTCACGTTGAACAGTTTCGCGAAAAGGAAGTGTCCGAGCTCGTGAACGATCACGAGGGGAGCGAGCATGATGAGAAATCCGATGATGGAAAGCACGGGCAGCTCCTTGGAAATGACGGCGGGTCGGAAACGAGGTTCGAACCTCATTTTCGCACTAAACGACCCGCTTTAGAAGAGGCGGGTCATCGCGTACATGACGGGCAGCGAAAAGATGACGGAGTCGAAGCGATCGAGGAATCCGCCGTGACCCGGTAAAATCGAGCTCGAGTCCTTTTTATCGAAGGCGCGCTTGAGGAAGCTCTCCGCCAAATCTCCGACGGGCGCGACGATGCCGAGCACGACCGGAATCATGAGGGCGCCGAACCAGGAGAGGGAATGGAAAAACGCGACTCGATAGAGGACGGAAACGAGAATCGAAGTTCCGAGCCCGCCCCAGGCGCCTTCCCATGTTT
>JAYVXM010000189.1:0-2024 GCA_043785205.1 Bdellovibrionales bacterium | reverse complement strand
TTTCTCTTCGCCCGGCGATTTATTGTCCGTGGCGTCTATTTGGACTAGGATCGCTCGTAAATCGGCTGTTGCCGACCGTGCCCTGTCTACGTTGGCTTGGATTAGTAGCCGTGATGGTTTTCCGACCGATCGTCCCTGAAAAGCATGGATCTCTCCCGTCGCTTTCGATCGTGATTCCGGCGCGTAACGAAAAAGGAAATATTGAGAATTCGTTAAAACGGATGCCTGACCTGGGCACTGAACTCGAAATCATTTACGTCGAAGGGCACTCCACAGACGGAACGTGGGAAGAAATTCAGCGTCTCATTCCGCTATATTCGTCTCGCTTCAAACTCAAGGCATTTCGACAGACTGGAAAAGGAAAAGCCGACGCTGTCAGGTTGGGTTTTTCGCAGGCGAGCGGCGATCTCCTTACAATTTTGGACGCCGATCTCACGATGCCACCCGAACTTTTAGGCCGTTTTTTCCGGGCCTATTGCGTCGGCTTGGCAGATTTCATTAATGGAACACGACTCGTTTATCCGATGGAAGGAGAAGCCATGCGTTTCTTGAACCTTCTCGGCAACGTATTTTTTGCAAAAGCGCTGAGTGGCGCGCTCGGCACCCGACTCGGCGATAGCCTTTGCGGCACCAAACTTCTAGCTCGTCACGACTACACCCGATTCATTCGTTGGCGGAAAGACTTTGGCGTCTTTGATCCGTTTGGTGATTTTGAGTTACTGTTCCCCGCGGCAATTCTGGGCCTAGGTCTCGTAGACATTCCAATTCGTTACCGCGCGCGTACCTATGGTTCGACAAATATTAGTCGTTTTCGCCACGGCTTGATGTTGCTGAAGATGACGACCATTGGATTTCTAAGGATCAAACTCGGCCGTGTGAGTGAAAAGTATCCGAATTAAAAACCTTAGGCACCATTCCGCGATCGCTTGAGTTGAAAAAGAAGGAACCGGATTCGGCGCAAGACAAACGCGAACCCGGATTTGAAGTGATTTAGAATTCCGCAGGCGAACCACCAACGAACCGCTGCCATGAACGAGGCGTCATTTACGGCCCCGGGACGAGACCGGTAGTAATCTTTGGCTCGTTCGTACGCTTCTTTGAGAGCTTTATCTCGTCCGCTGATTTTTGCTTTCACGGTGATGCTCGTCGGATGAGCGAGAAAATGGGACAGTGGCTCCGAGGTATGGGCGTACTTTGGATAGTCGAGCGTCGCGAGGAGGAAGACGAGGAGATCTTCGCCAACGCCGCTATTTTTCCCGTACACGCCGGCCGCGCTAGGAATTTCGGTCAGAAGATTTTTTAGGAGGTCTGTCCGACGAAAGAGAGCGCATCCTGGGCTAATGGTAAGTCGATTCCGTAGGAGGAAGCGCGCGATGTCTTCCGATGGTCGAATGCCATCGGGGTGCGCGAGGAGCGAACTCGTCATCGGAGTACCCTCGAAGTGCATCATGACGCGGGTGTAGACGAACGCTACGCCCGGTTTTAGGAGCGAAACGGTTCGTTCGATATATCGGGCGTCGATCCAATCGTCGTCGTAGTTGAGGTGAACGTATTCGCCGGTGGCATTCTCTACACCGTCGCGCCAACATGCGATCGGGCCGTTGTCTTTTTCCCGACGGATATATTTGATCCGATCACCGTAACTTGCGGCTATTTCCGGGGTGTCGTCCGTACTCCCGTGATCACAAAGCACGACTTCGCATGGAATAGTTTGGGCGAGCGCCGAGTTGATCGCGCGTGAAACGAGCTTTGCCCGGTTGAAAGTCGGGATGACGATGGATACGCGTGGATGCGCCATATTCGTTTTATACTCGGGAAATTTCGATTCGCGTACTCAAATTGACAGCCATAGTCGAATACGGCACTTTCTACACATGGCGAACGTCAAGACCCCGGTCGCAATGATTATTTTTAACCGACCTGATTTGACGGAAACCCTTTTCCGCGAAGTTGCTCGTGCTCGTCCTTCGAAGCTCTTCGTAATCGCCGATGGTGCGCGAACCGACCGTCCGGGTGAAGCGGAC